>USHE01000006.1 GCA_900554385.1 uncultured bacterium
ACACAGGCGGCAATATAATTATTTATGTTGATACTAATGGACCGTTTAAAAATCCAAACAGATTTGGTTATGATTTATTCCGGCTGGAAATGACCAAAAATGGAAAAATTATAGGAGATCAAGATAAAAACAATGATACATGTTATTTTTACAACGGTCATGATTGGGATAATGAAGGTACGGGCTGCGGGTGCTATGCAATTGCAAATAAATTTCCACATGACGAAAATAAAAGTTATTGGGAAAATCTTCCATAAGAAAGAACCGCTATTTCTAGCGGTTCTTATTTATTCTATGGAAGAATTCTATTTGTTTTCGTAGTAATCTCTTACGATACCTTCATAAGCATCTTTGTAGATTGCTTTAATGTCTTCCATCAACGGATATGCAGGGTTTGCACCTGTACATTGGTCGTCGAATGCCAATTCTACCATTTCATCCAATTTAGCGTTGAAGTCTGCTTCTGTTACGCCAAAGTCTTTGATTGAATTTGGAAGATTGATTGCTTTCATTAATCTGTCGATTTCTGCAATTAACAATTCAACTTTTTCATCGTCATTCTTACCGCCTAAGCCAAGTTCATCAGCGATTTGACCATATTTAGCCTTAGCATTAGGGAACTTGTATTGAGGGAAGATACATTGTTTTTTCGGACAATCAACTGCATTGTATTTGATTACTTGTCTGATTAACAATGCGTTAGCTACACCGTGAGGTACATTGAACATTGCACCCAATTTGTGAGCCATAGAGTGGCACAATCCTAAGAATGAGTTTGCGAATGCCATACCAGCAATTGTTGCAGCATAGTGCATTTTTTCTCTTGCGATAGGATCGTTAGCACCTTCATTGTATGATCTTTCAAGATATCTGAATACTAATTTAGTTGCTTCCAATGCATTTGAGTTTGTAAAGTTTGTTGCCAATGCTGATACATAAGCTTCTGTTGCGTGAACAAGTGCGTCAATACCTGATGCAGCTGTCAAGCCTTTTGGCATACCATCTACGAAGTTAGGGTCGATAATTGCCATATTTGGAGTTAATGCGTAATCAGCGATAGCGTATTTTACGTGAGTTTCGTCATCAGTGATGATTGCGAAAGGTGTAACTTCTGAACCTGTACCTGAAGTTGTTGGGATAGCAACCATTGTAGCTTTTTTACCCAATTCAGGAATTCTACAAATTCTTTTTCTGATATCCATAAATCTCATAGAGATATCTTCAAATACAGTATCCGGTTGTTCATACATTAGCCACATAATTTTAGCAGCATCCATTGGAGAACCACCGCCTAATGAAATGATAACATCAGGTTCATAAGGTCTAATGATTTCCATAGCCTGATTAATAGTTGACAAAGTAGGGTCTGGTTTAACATCGAAGAAGATTTGGTGGTCAATTCCAACTTCATCCAAAACTTTAACGATACTGTCAACAGCACCTGAATTGAACAAGAATCTGTCAGTTACAATAAAGGCACGTTTTTTGCCTTCAAGTTCACGGAGAGCTAAATCAACAGCACCTCTCTTGAAGTAAACTTTTGGCGGAACTTTGAACCAAAGCATATTTTCTCTCCTTTCAGCAACTGTCTTGTAGTTCAATAAATTTTCTACACCGATATTACCGGAAACTGCGTTCTTACCCCAAGAACCGCATCCTAATGAAAGTGACGGTTCAAGTTTGAAGTTGTACAAGTCACCGATACCGCCTTGTGCAGATGGAGAGTTAATCATAACTCTGCAAGCAGGCATTTTTTCTGCAAATTTGTCAACTCTTTCCTGACTGCGAGTATCTGTATAAAGGTCTGCAGAGTGACCTGCACCGCCTTTTGATACCAATTCATAAGTCATTTCAGTTGCTTCATTGAAATCTTTTGCTCTGTACATAGTTAATACAGGAGATAATTTTTCTCTTGAGAATGGATCTTCCCAATCAACAGAAGGTCTTTCTGCAAGTAAAATTTTAGCTGTTTTAGGAACTTTAAATCCTGAAAGTTCAGCAATTTTCCAAGCAGGTTGACCAACGATGTCAGGGTGAGCTGTACAACGTTAAGGGTCAATGAACGGAAGATCAATCATTTTCTTTTCTTCAGAAGCATTAATTAAGTATGCGCCTCTGTAGATAAATTCTTTTTTAACTTCTTCATAAACTTTATCAACAACAACAACAGATTGTTCAGAAGCACAAATCATACCATTGTCGAAAGTTTTTGACATAAGGATTGAAGAAACAGCCATTTTAATATCAGCAGTTTCATCGATAACAGCAGCAGCGTTACCAGGACCAACACCTAATGCAGGGTTTCCTGATGAGTAAGCAGCCTTAACCATGCCAGGACCACCTGTTGCCAAAATACATGCGATATCAGGGTGTTTCATCAATTGGTTAGACAATTCAATTGACGGAATATCAATCCAACCGATAATATCTTCAGGAGCGCCTGCTTTAACAGCAGCTTCCAAAACAACCTTAGCAGCTTCGATAGTACATTTTGTTGCTCTAGGGTGTGGTGAAAAGATAATAGCATTTCTTGTTTTCAAAGCAATTAAAGATTTAAAAATTGCAGTTGAAGTAGGGTTTGTTGTAGGAACGATACCTGCAATAACACCGAGAGGTTCAGCAACAACTTTAATACCGTTTGCTCTATCTTCTTTAATAATACCGCAAGTTTTAGCATTTTTGTGTTTGTTATAGATGTATTCTGAAGCGAAGTGGTTTTTGATAATTTTGTCTTCTAACACACCCATACCGGTTTCTTCGTAAGCCATTCTTGCAAGAGGAATACGAACTTTATCAGCAGCTGTAGCAGCAGCTTTAAAAATAGCATCCACTTGTTCTTGTGTAAATTTTGAATAAATCTTTTGAGCTTTCTTAACTCTTTCAATAAGCAATTCTAATTGCTCAGCGTTGTCAACCAATGAAGAGCTTGAATTATTCAAAGCTTTTTCAAGATTTTCAACAGTCTTTTTGCTTTTTGTTGTCATAAATTTTCTCCTATATAAGTTATGAAATTATTTTACGCAAACCGCTGAAACCAGTTCAGGGCGGCAGGGATAACGTTATCATACACATCCTGCCAATTCGTGATTTATTTCACAATTACATTTTATCGCAAAGGATTACAAAAATCAAGTGTAATATATACAATCTTTATCTAATTTTAATATTTTTTACTATTTTATAAAGAACCCAATAATCCTTGATAAACCTCTTTAAATATTTATTTTTTTGCCTTTCGTGAAGCCACATACGCATCCCATTCAGCCTTATCTCTTGCTTCATTCTTCACTTTAAATTCTTGATCAACCTGTCCATTACCTGACTCATCCGCTGCAGGTCTGGATGAACTCGAAGATGAACGAGAAGAAGTCTTCATCGAAGAATCATTATCTTTTGATGATGACTTCTTGTACTTAGAAAAATCATCATTTATCAGATGAATATCATTTCCAGAACCATCTTCCTGATTAGATTTGGCTTTATTATATTCATTCATAAAGGTTGTTGAATCAACTTCCTGACCATTTACCATATATTTCCCGTTTTGGACAGTGAAAGTCTGCGGATCATCCTGACCATTTACATAAACATCAGCTGTTGAACAAGGACTAAAACCTGCAATTACAACATTATGATCCATATTTTGAGCCGCTTCATACATGTTTTTATCAGCCTGAAAACCGTTTACATAGTACTGACCGTTCTTTTCATAAATATTAGAGGATTGCCCCGAATCTAACGGCATAGAAGTGGTGTTGGATTCTACTTGACCAGTACCATCTTGAGCTATAGATGAAGAATTTTCACCAGTTTGAGCTGTGTCCATTTGCTCAAGCCTTTGTTCACCCTGCTCAATTCCTTCACTAATTTGCTGCCCTTGCTGTTCTGTTGATTGAACCTGAGTTTCTGCCTGTTGAGTTTTAGCTTCAGCATCTTTTACTTTTGTTTGAGCGTCAGAATTTTGTTGTTCTGCAGTCTTAAGTTGTTCTTCCGATTTAGCAACATTTTCTTCGGCTTTAGTTTCTTTTTGTTTAGCTTCATCTAAAGCACTTTGAGCGGCAGCTTCTTCTTTCTTAGCAGCAGCAAGATCTGCTTCAGCTTTACTTATTGCTGCGGAATTAGGATTTTCTGTAGTTGCAGCTGCTTTTGCTGCATCTAAAGCCTGCTGAGCATTAGCAACATTTCCCTGTGCAGTTTTCAACCCGTCTTCCGCTTTCTGAACCTCGGTTTTCGCGGCATCTTGTTCCTTATTTGCCTCATTCAGCCCCTTATTTGCAGTGTCTAAACCTTGCTGAGCTTTATCGGCAGCCTGTTGAGCTTGATTTTCCTGAGTTTCAGCAGCCTTAAGATTTTTAGTATCAGTCTGCATTTGCTTTCCTACTGCTTGATTTTCTTGATTAGCTCCATCAATTGCCTGCTTAAGGGTTGCCTTATCCTGTGCATTCTGCATATCTCCAAGAGCTTTATCAACATTTCCTGATTTTTGCGCACCATTCTTACCTGTCAATTTGTTAAACAAATTCTTAACACCATTCGAAACTTTGCCGGCAAAAGATTTTATCCCTTTGCCTATGGTATTTGCAAAAGACTTAATTTCAGACCCTGCTTCCTTCATCAGCGACTTAAAATTCTCTTTCAAACTGTAATCATTTTCTGATTTATCCTTAGTACCAACATTATTAAGCATTTCATACTGGTTGTTGTACTGGACGCCGTTAAAATAAAGAGATTGCGTCTGGGAATTTTGAGCAAACATATTAGCCTTTCCTGACGTAAAAAGGCTTGTATTCATATTAAATTGCTGCCCTTGCTGAAGTTGACGCACGCCAGAACCAAAACGCATTTTTTGCATTTGCTGGTACTGTTTAACATTCATCCCAAATTGTGAATTAAAACCAACACTACACATATTGCGCCTCCACTCTATTTTTTACAGGAAGCGTAAATTTAAAATATTCACAATTTCTGATAATTTGGACCAAAATACTCTCTCGAAATTATAGGTATACCTAAATACATGAAAAATTTTTACAAACTCAATATTCAGGATTTAGAAATTTTGTAACATTATTTACATTACACGTATGAAAACATTTTTAGACAATGAATGTATAATATTTTTATGAAAAATCTTATTAAAAAGTTTAATCTCAATATTCTTTCAATCCGTGAAAAATTTTTAAGCAAGATACTTGCAAAACACCTTGATACGACTTTTACAAATTCAACAACAAAAACAGTGATCTCAAGCACAGAAACCGTTACTTTTTCAAGCGAAACAGAAAAAAACATCCAAAAAGTTATCGAGAACGTTTCTGCAATTATGAAAACCTGCGAAAACAATCCGCAAAAATATATTGAGTACATGGAAGCAGAAGGCACTAAAGTAATAAGAAAAAAAGATGCATCAAAAATTCTTGCAAAAATCAACGAAAATGAAGGGTTAATAACAAAACTTACAGGCAAAAAAGCTATATACTTAAACTTTGCACTGGGATTAGGGTTTTCAACAACCTTCAATCCCACTATTGTTATGAGTTTCGGCGACATTGAACCATACTATATGCTTAGAGAATTTTATAAATGGTATTCATTAAAAATAGGCTTGCCGGGATTTAACTATACCGCACAGGAAAATTTCAAAAAATACCTGAAAAATATCAACGACCCTTCCTTTAAAAATTTAAACTACAAAGATATGCTGGAGCTTAAAGAAGCAATAGCCCGGGATAGAGAAGCTAATGATTTTGTGTTAAATGCAGTCAAAGCAAAAGACGGAAGCGAAAAAGCATTCAAAAAGTTAAACGACGGCGGAGCAAATATATAAATATAAAATAATATTCATAATTGTTTATCCTTTCCTTTCTCAAGAGAAAGGATAAATCGAATTATGAATATAATATTTAGTAACATGGAGTATATTACTATCAGTGAATTGGGGTAAATGAAACTTTATAACGGAATCGCTGACTTACAGCCTAAACGGTCATATCCAAGCCTTTAGATTTGTTGTTAGCTTTTGAGCCGTTTGACTGAACTGCGATATTATAAGTCTTGACGAATTTATTAAGAACTGATGTGAACAAGTTATTTCTAACTGCATCAGCCTTTTGAGATAAATGCATATTACTTGTAAAGCCTCTTTTAGCATCAGGAGCCTGAAGCGACAAGATAGCCATACTAGGGGTTAAATTATTAGTGCTTCCTTCTTTGAAAGAAACAGATTTTTTAGTATTTAAATTTACCGGATTAATTGTTAACATAATTGTCCTCCTCTCGTGAGGTTTTCTTATTAAGTGTTTATTTAACACTTCATCTAACACTTTTACTATAAACCATAAAAAAATTTTTGTCAACCCCTGTGATAAAGTTTTATTAAGAACCCTGCAATCTAGATATAGCTTAACGTTACAATAAAGTGGTTAAAGTACACTTATTATTTATTTTAGAGATTTCCGGCTTCATGCTCAAGAAAAAGATCATAGATTTAAAGAAAATTTACGTATAAAACGATAACAAATACAGATTACCCATGCGGGTAATTGTAAAAAATACACTAATTACATTTAATATAATTAAATCTTTTTCATACTTCCAGCTATTCTTAATTCCAACGAGCCTCATTCCTAGAGGCTCGTTTTTTAATCTATTTTCGTATTTTCTTATCATTAACAAAAAAGGCTCTGCAATGCAGAGCCTTTCATTTAACACATATTCCGCCTATATATTAGGCAAATCTCCTTTAACTTCAGCTTCAACTTCACAATTCAAACCAAAGACGTCATGCAATGCTTTTACTGCTTTCTTAGCGTCTTCCTTATCCACAAGACAGCTTATTTTTATTTCACTTGTAGAAATCATTCTGATATTAACACCCTGTTCAGCTAAAGTTTCAAACATTGTAGAAGCTATACCCGGACGGTCAATCATACCCGCACCAACTATCGAAACCTTAGCAATTTCATTATTTATCTGAATTTCACCACAATTTAATTCGGATTTAAGTGAATTTAGGGTCGAAATAGTTTTGTCAATATCTGAGGCATCTATAGTAAAAGCAATATCATTGGTATTAGACACTTTTCTTGCATAAGATTGAATAATCATATCAACAGAAATATTTTCTTCTGCGAGTCTGCCGAACAATTTTGCAGCCTGCCCCGGAACATCCGGAACATCACAAACTACAATTCTTGACTGGGATAAATCAGCGGCAACGCCTGCGACCGGTTTATAAATTTCCATGTTATCAACTCCTAAAATTAAAGTACCTAAATTATCTGTTTTAAAACTGCTTCTAACTCGCAGAGGAACATTAAACTGTTTTGCAGTTTCAACACTGCGCGGATGAAGAACGTTTGCACCGGCATGAGCAAGTTCTAGCATTTCTTCATAAGAAATTTCATCAAGTCTTGAAGCTGTTGGAACAACACGAGGGTCGGTCGTATAAACGCCTTCCACGTCAGTATAAATATCACAGCGTTCAGCATTCAACGCAGCTGCCAATGCAACAGCAGAGGTATCTGAGCCGCCGCGTCCGAGCGTAGTAATTTCGCCGTCCTCGGTTACACCCTGAAAACCTGCCACTACAATAATCTTACCTTCTGCAAGATTTTTTTTGAGTTTTTCTGTTTTTATATCTATAATACGGGCTTTTGAGTGAACATTCTCTGTCATAATCCCAACCTGCATAGCGTTGAAACTTACAGCTTCGTACCCTGCCGCTTGTATAGCCATAGCAAGAAGCGCAATAGAAACACCTTCTCCCGTTGAAAGAAGCATGTCCATTTCTCTGCCTGATGGAACTTCACACAAATCTTTTGCCATCTTTACAAGATAATCTGTAGTGTGTCCCATTGCCGAAACCACGACTACAACATCATTTCCGTTATTCTTTTCCTTAATGACGGTTTGCGCTACTCTTTTGATTTTATCAGTATCTGCGACAGAGGTTCCGCCAAATTTTTGAACAATAATTTTTCTCAACTTTTTCTCTTTCTACAAGCTATTTAAAATATTTTCAAGTTCCGCACATTCCTGATTATATTGAAAAGCCTCTGAATTAATGGCTTTAATTTTATCAGCAAGAGCAATAACTTCTTTTATATTATATTCTCATAGGTTTTCTTTGACAAGTATGTAACTTACATAAAATAACATATTTAAAATTTCCAGATTATTATCGTCAAATTTTAAAGCCTTTCGTAACTTTCTTTGAGCTTCTGCATATTCCTTTTTCCCTATTAAAAATTTTGCGTAATCAACATACGCTACAATTAACATCGGAAATTTTTTCACAGCATTTTCGTAATTTTCTTTTGTTAAAATATCGTTGCCGAGTGCTTCAAATGACTTTGCGATATAGTAATTGCAGGCATAATCAGCTTCATCCTCAGCCAGTATCTTTTTGAAACCATCTACTGCACCTTGGAAATCTTTTCTCTTGTAAAGAAGCATTGCCCTGCCTTTTAAGGCAAGATAACAATCAGGAACTTTTTCCAACTCCTCATTTATCAAAGGTTCTGCTTCTTCTAAACTGTCTAACGCAGCATAACAAAGCCCAAGTCCTGCTTTTGCAAAACCTTCATCAGGAGAAATCTCCAAAACCTTTTCAAATTTTTCTTTTGCAAGTTCATAATTTTCACAATACTGAGCCAGCTGCCCCCATTCATAATACAAATCAGGATTATCTATATGGTGAGTTAATGCGAGTTTATAATTTTCTTCTGCTTTTTGTATTTCAAGCTGTTTTCTGTAAACTTTCCCTAATACTAAATACGCATTAAGCAAGACCGGATTAAATTCCAGAGCTTTCTTAGCGTAATATTCAGCATTCACGTAATCCTTTTTTAAATATTTAAGACGCGCATATTCATACGTATTGGTCTCATTTGGCGCAACCGTAGAAAGAAAATTAAGTTTTAACTCCGCATCCTCATAGCGTTCAAGACGAATTTCCATAATTGCAGCCAGAAGCATAGCCATAAAATTGTATTTATTAAGTCTTACGGCTTCGACAAATTTTTCATGCGCTTCAGGGTACCTTTTCTGTTTCATCAAAGACATACCCCATCCCGCATACACATCAGTATTTGACGGATTAATTTTATTTGCGTTTTCAAAAGCTTTTTCAGCATCTTCAAAAAGCTGGCACTGTACCTGTGCAAATCCGAGTTTCATCCATATCTCTTTATCCTGGGGGTTAATATTCGCAGATTTTTTATATGCTCTCATTGCATCGTCAAATCGTCCCGTCCTTTCTGCACAAAATCCTAGGTATTTAAAAACAAGAGCATCTTCCTGAGGGAGTTCCAAGGCTTCATTCAAAACATTTTCCGCTTCTTTAAACTCATTGGCTTCTATATGTTTTTTTGCACGGTTTACAATAGCCTTTGAGGGCAAAGACTGCACAATAGAATCTTTTGTATATTTATCTATAGAAAAATTCAGTTTTTTTATATATTCTGCGATTTTTTCAAATTTATCAAACAATCTGCCACCTCTCTAAATGCACCGTTTCCGCCGTCATTTTTAGTAATTTGTATACCTTTTAGCTTTTTAATTTTATCAGGAGCATGCGGAACAGTAATCTTATATTTGGCGTAATTTAAGCAATCAGAATCATTAACATCATCACCAATATAAACGTATTCGTTTTGCGTAAGCGAATATTTTTCGACAATGGACTGAAGAACATTAATTTTTATTCTTATATCCTGATGAACTTCTTCAATCAGAAATTTTCTTGCCAACAAATCAATTGCAGAATTCTTTTCTCCTGATACAATCGCTATTTTAATATCGTTCTTTTTCAGCAAAGAAAGACCAATAATATCTTTAAAATTTAACTTACGACTCATCGTAAAATCTTCGCCGATATAAACACAATTATCAGTCATAACACCATCAAAATCAGTTATCACCATTTTTATAGTATCCGGCAATTTTATTTTTCTCATTGTTACTTCCTTTAAAGTATTAACATAAAATCCTTTATTTGCTATAATTGTACCATAAAATTAAAATGTAAGGGAGAATATGCTCTGGTATCTTTTAAATTTAGGAATAATCGCAGTATTTGTAAGTTTGTTTTTGATAACAAGACAGACAAACAAACGCTGGTCAAAAATAATTGATTATCTTGGAATGGTTACAAACACAGTAAATTCAATTCGCTACGGGAATTTATCAACCAAGATTGAAAAACTTGAACACCCGACCTACCAAAACGTTACAGACAGTATTAACCGAATGGTAGAAACCCTAAACGACAGAGAAAAAATGATAATCGAATATCAAGCTGAGCTTATGCGCCAGAACAAACTTCTGGAATCAGTAATAAATTCACTTTCTGATGGTATTCTAATTGTAAACGAGCATCTTCATATTTTACGAGCAACCCCTCAAATATCTACTTGGTTTGGCGTAAAAGGACACGAAATTATAGGTAAAAACATACTGGATTTTTTACAATTTCCGGAAAACTTTAACCTTGAACGTCTTAGCAACAAAGATGTTTTCATAAAACATACTCCTACTAATAATTTTGTTATTAACTCAATCCGGCTTTCTCTTGACGATAACAAAAAACGTTACGTTTTAATTATCAAAGATGTTACTAACGAACGTGAAATTGAAACTTTAAAAGAAGACTTTGTCGCAACCCTGACTCACGATTTAAAAGTTCCAATAGTCGCAGAAGCCAATATTTTAGACTTTTTACTTTCAGGAAAATTCGGAGAAATTAACGAAAAACAAGAAATTGCCCTCAAAAACATGAAATCTTCAAATAAAGAACTTATTGAACTTGTGCAAATTGTGTTGGAAACATACAAAATCAAAGAAAAAGGGATAAAACTTTTAAAAGAAAACATAAAGCTTAACGGTTTTATAAACGGCATAATAGACGATATAACACCATTTGCAGCAATGTCAGGCATTAGAGTAAATTTCAATCCGTCAAGAGATATAAAGGTAACCGCTGATCCGATACAGCTTCAAAGAGTTATAAAAAACCTCATAAACAACGCAATTTCACACAGTAATACCAAGAAAAACATTGACATTACAACCGGCGAAATCCCTGGCTTTATAACAATATCAGTTGTGGATTACGGGCAGGGAATTCCGCAGAAAGAAATTAAACTTATATTTAACAAATATTATTCAGCTGCAAAAAAATTCCGCAAAATAGGAACAGGATTAGGTTTATATTTATCACAGCTTATTATCCGTTCTCACGGGGGCGAAATTACCGTGAACAGCGAAGAAAATGTCCGTACAGAATTTTGTATAAAAATTCCTTCATAGTATAATTTCTGTATGAAAGATTTTTTGATAAGCTTACTCGACTGGATTTATAAGAAAAAATGCTATTTTTGCAGAAGCTCTAAAGAATGCTCCATTATGTGTTCCAAGTGTTACGACGAAATGGATTACCTTCCGGTGAGCGTAAATAGAATTATTGAAGGCAGAAAAGTTTATTGTGCAGGAATATACGCTAAAATTCTGCAAAAACTCATACGCGGCTTAAAATATCATAATAAAAAAGATTTAGGATATTTTCTGGCTAAATTCATGTACGGCTATTGGCAGAATATTTCCGATGATAAAGATTTTCAAGTAGTCCCCGTACCTATTTACCACACAAGGAAAAAGAAACGCAAATACAATCACATGGAAGTTACGGCGATTGAATTTTGCAAACTTGGCGGATATAATTACAATCCAAACCTTATAGAAAGAATAAAAGATACCCGTCCGCAATATAAACTGACTAAACCTCAGCGTGCAGAAAACCTTTCAAAAGCATTTAAAATTAATCCTGACAAACTGATGCAGGGGAAAATTTTACTGATAGACGATATTTGCACAACAGGTGCAACATTTGAAGAAATGATAAAAGAATTAAAAAGACACGGAATAACTGACGTAACGTGCCTTGCCGCAACAACCCCGTTTGGAGATTAACATGATACTAAAAGAATTTTCGAAATATATACAAGCACATAATAAAGATTTAATCACCAATAAGACAACTGCGACAAAGCTTTTATGCAAATGGATAAAACTTGTAATTTATAAAAACCCCAAAAACCACGCAGATAAAATTGTTCACAAAGAAATTATGCTTGCTGAAAACGGCAACGGAGATTTTTTCATAGCAGGAAAATCCGAAAGCGGAAGAACTCTGGTTAATGCATTGTATAACTTTGCACTGAGTTACGAACACTATATTATGAGCAAATGGCTTCAAGACAAACAGCCCGAAGATTTTTCCGGCAGATAAAAATAATACCCGCTTAGGTAATTTCAATTAGAAATTGTTATTCGTAGAATGATTTTAAAACTAAGGGGGATTAAACTATGAAATCAACAATTTTTACTGCGCCAATCAGTCACTTAAAGGAATTTAATAATTTATTCATAGAACTAACTGAAAAAAACTGCAACCAGAGGTGTAAGCATTGCTACATTGATTTTCCGCTATCTAAAAAAGTTAAAGACTTTATCTCAATAGATATTATCAAAAAAGCTCTAAACGATACCGTCAACGAAAACCTGCAATGCATTTATCTCACAGGTGCAGAACCTATGACACATCCTGATTTCAACAGCATATTAAGACTCTGCCTGAAAAGATGTAACGTTTGTATCTGTACGAACGGAAGTTTTATAAATGAGAAAAAAGCGCGATTTCTCAAACGTGTCGAAGACGAAAGTGATTATGAAATTATTTTTAAACTAAGTATAGACCACTACAACGAAATAAAAAGCGACGACATACGAGGCAGAGGAACTTACAGACAAGTTATTCACGCATTAAAAAGTCTTGTAAAATACGGATTTAACCCTATTTTATGCATCACAAATTTTTATAAAGAAGACAAAAAGGTACTTTTGGAAGAATTTTCAAAAATTTGTAAAAAAATAGGATTTGAAGCGCAGGAACATAATTTTGTAATAAACGACTGCTATGATAAAACAAGACCTGTTGAAATAGAAAATTCGAACTGGGAAACTCTTGATTGCGAATACGGCAGAATATTAACAGCAAAAGGAGTTTATACCTGCCCATTCCTGTCAAACGACCATAGAGGACGCTGTGGCGGAGATTTTACTGATTTTTCAGACAAAACACTATTAGACACACCGATATGCGCAAATTGTATTAAAAATAAACACCTTTTCTTCGGAATAAATTTCAAATTATTTAACAACTAATAAAAAAGCCCTCATATTCAGAGGGCTTTTTATTATACTTTCTTAGCATAAAGTTTTAATTTAAAACTTATAAGCAGCAGAGATTTATTCTTAGCATAAGGGATAATTTCAATTTTCGAAATATCGAGGAAATGCTCATGCTTATACAAATCCTTTATAAGTCCCTCAAAATTCTTATAAGTTGCAACCATCTGCATATCAAGCGTACAGGTACTTAATTTATCACCTGCACCCTTGACGAAAGGATCATCTGCCGGATTATAAGTATACTTTATAGATCTTGTTTTAATAGCATTTGTCTTTAATAACGTCAAAATATCATCAAACTGGGCAGCAACAATTCCTTCTGCATCTAAACCGCTTTCAAGAGGTTTATACATATCTTTAGTCCCGCCCAAATTTGTATCGGTGGCTTTAAACACAGCTTGTTTTTTAGTATCAAGCAACCGTTCTTTTTCTGCAAGACTTTCAGATTGTGTCTTATATTCAGCCATAGTTTGGTTTATAGACTGCACCGTCGGAATTATCCTCATTACCAGAAGGTACACGACAACAAATATAAGCAAGCCTATAAGTAAAATAGCGTTTTTAAATAATTTTATTTTGTCTTTATCCATATTAAAGAATTACCCTTTATTATTATTTTTTATTTAAATCCGGTATAGGCTGCTTACCTAGCAACCCATTATTACCTTTTCCATCATTCTCAGCGGCAGCCCCAGCTTCTTCCGAACCATCCTCAGCTTTTGGCTTAGCAAAAAGTGCAGACAACTGATCTGTCGACATATTTGTAATTTCAAATTCATAATTTTTCGGAGCGGAAGAGGACAATAAATCATCAATTGTTCCAGATTCCATTTCCAGCTTTTGCAAACGGAGCTTTGTATTAATCAAAGAACCTTTCAAGTTTTTAAAAAATACATTAATATCTTCAACATTAGTAGCAGAGCCTTTAATATCAACAAGCCCGTCGCCCTGAGTCATAAAATAAGTTATCCATACAGTTTCAGGAATAGATTCTCCAATAGCAGAATAATTCATAAGCTTAGCTCTGTTACTTTTTAGCACAACATCAACTTCACCTTTCAAATCAAATCCGCCAGTATTAGGCTGCTCCTTGTCTAGTTTAGATACCTGGTCTTCGAGTTCCTGTGACTTTATCGTAACCGCATCCAGAGCCTGCTGTTTATCAGCCTCAATTTTTGGCAAAAGTACAAACGCAAGAAGCGCAAACGGAACGCCGATTGCAACCAGCAAAATTGTTGCTAGAGTAGTTGCTGCACTCGGTGTAATTTCGATAGTTTTTTCACCGAATGTGAGTGCCACCGGAGCCTCTGAAGAATTACCAGCAAGCAGCCCGCCTCCTCCTTTAGAAGATTTTGCTTCCTTTATGAAATTAAATTTTAGTGGAAAGTTTGAGTAATTAGTAGCAGCAACACCTATTGCCTGCTTAGAAATCTTCAAAACATTATCCGGCAATACATCTAAACTGACCGGCATAACTTCGTGTTTTTTGAAAGTATTATTTTCAAAAAAGTCGATAGTTCCTGCTCCCTGAATTTTTGAAGCTAAAAGCTCTGCACTAACCATATCTGTTTCAGAAATAATATACAAATAGTTAGCCGGATAACTCATCAAAGTAATTTGTGCGGAAGCATTAATAGCATTATAAATATCATCCCCTTCAAAAGTTTTGATAGCAAGAGGTTCTTCATAATAATCAACAATAGTTTTTCCGACAAGAGAAACAATGGAATATCCGATTGAATTAACAATCATCAAATTCCAGGTAACATTATCCTGCATCTGAGCGGTAGTAAGACCGGTAAAATCCAAAGCCCGCAAATATGAAGCAACTGAAACATCAACACCGGTTAAAGTTGCACCTAATGACGCCAATGCAGCTTTAATATTTTCAATAACAGGAGCCTGCACTGCTGAATATAAAATTTTTCTACTGTCGGTATTTTGATTTACATTAACATCCTGCCAAGCAATAGAAGGTTCCATACGTCTAAAAATATACGTTTGTTCAACTTCTGAAGTAATACTTACCTGCAATGCATCATCAGAAAGAATTAACGGTAAATTCATTGTACCCATAGACACAAGAGGAATATTAACTACTACATTGCATTTTGGGTTAATTTTTAACTCATCAAACATATCAGATACAGCATTTTTAAAAGTATCATAATCTGCAATATCTTTTGATGTTTCGTTATAAGCCAAATCTCTTACAGCATACGACTTTACAGACTTTGGATTGGTTGTAACATCCAACTGGCACATTTCCAATCCAACTCCTGGAGTCACTGAAAGATATACATATTCTTTTGTAGTCCCTCCAAATTGGGACATTATTTTGCTTAAAAAATCTTCACTCATCTTCTTAATATTTTCTCTATTATTTAACTAATTCTTATTTTTATTATACAATATATTTACAGGAGTAACCAATTTTAACAAAAATTTACACTATATAGAGGAGAAGCCTTTTTTATGAATTATATAACAGAAGTCAATAGATTAAAAAAAGAAAAAAATGCCGTTGTCTTAGCGCATTGCTATCAGAATATAGAAATCGACGAAGTTGCGGATTTTGTAGGAGATTCTCTGTATTTAAGCCAGATGGCAGCAAAAACAAATGCGGACATGATTATTTTTGCAGGAGTTTCGTTTATGGCAGAAACTGCAAAAATCCTTAACCCATCCAAAAAAGTTCTTCTCCCTAATAAAAAAGCCGGCTGTGATATGGCTGATATGATAAATCTCCAGCAATTAAGAGAGTTTAAGAGGGAAAATCCGAATATTCCAGTAGTCTGCTATATTAATTCTACAGCAGAAGTTAAGGCGGAATGTGATATTTGCTGTACAAGTTCAAACGCTGTAGAAATAGTTAAAAGCCTAAATGCAGATAAAGTCCTATTCGTTCCGGACAAGAATTTGGGCAGATGGGTAGAAAAACAACTCGAAAATGTTGAAGTGATTACTTATGACGGCTGCTGCCCTATTCACCAAAACTTTGACCCGCTGGGAATTGAAGAAACACGTAAACTTTATCAAAACGCGAAAGTTTTGGCACACCCTGAATGCCGCGAAGAATTTCTGAACCTTGCAGATTTTGTAGGCAGCACCACAGGTATTATGAATTACGTCAAAAACAGCAGTCACAACGAATTCATAATAGCAACCGAAAATGGTGTCGTCGACAGATTAAAAAGAGATTATCCGAACAAACATTTCTACAACATATACGACAAACCAACAGTCTGCCCGAGTATGAAATTACTGACTGTTACGGATATTTATAACTCGCTGAAAAATGAAACAGAGGAAATACAAGTAGAAGAAAATTTAGCAAAACAAGCTCTAAAATGTATTAACAGAATGCTGGAGGTTTCAAAATAATGAACGACGTTATTTTCGGTAAAAACTCTGTTATGGAAGCATTAATTTCAGGCAAACGTGAAATTAACAAAATTTTGATTTCCAAAAATATTCACAGTGATAATAAAATTGAGAAAATAAAAGATTTAGCGCGAGAAAGAGGCATCGTGTTTCAATTCGTCGCAAAGGAAAAATTCGCAGAATATGCGGAATTTAACCATCAGGGAATAATCGCACAAATTTCGCCTATCAAATACATGGATTTTGACGAATTTCTTGAACAGCCGCATGAGAATTCATCTCTTGTAATACTTGACGGAATAGAAGATTCACACAACCTCGGAGCAATTATAAGAACCTGCGTATGTGCAGGAGTGAGTGGAATTGTGATACCATCACGCAGAAATGTTCAGGTAAATTCCATAGTCGAAAAAACAAGTGCCGGAGCTATTAATCATATTCCGATAATAAAAGTCAATAGCCTGACCAACGTAATCCAAAAGCTTAAAGATAACAACTGGTGGGTAATTGCAGCGGACGCTTCAGCAAAAGATAATTATTATAATGTTAACTACAATGATATGAATTTTGCAATAATAATGGGCGCAGAACATGCAGGAGTTTCAAAATCACTCTTGAAAGCTTCTGACTTTATTGTAAAAATCCCAATGGAAAACAATTTCAACTCATTGAATGTTTCTAATGCACTTTCAGCAATTATATTTGAAACAGTAAGACAAAAGTTAACAAAAAGACAAAACAAACAATAACTCTTATAATAATATAAAATGGAGAGCTTCAATGAAAAAAGAAATAGAAAAACTCGGATTACTGACAGATGAAATATCAGAAGAAGGAGTTGATTTTTCTCAAATACAGGAAGAAGAAGATGAAGATGTACTTCAATCCGTCGAAGACCCTAAAGTTCAGGAAAGTTTATCATCAGTTAATTCTGACGACAGCGTAAAAATTTATCTTCAACAGATAGGGAAAATTCCACTCTTATCGCCGGAACAAGAACTAGATGTCGCAAAACAAATATACGAAACCCAATCAGAATTTGCAAAAAATCTTTTAGTAAACGCAAACCTTAGGCTTGTAGTAAGTATTGCTAAAAAATATATAGGCAGAGGGCTGTCCTTCCTTGATTTGATACAAGAAGGAAATCTCGGACTTATGAAAGCTGCAGGAAGATTTGACTACACAAAAGGGTACAAATTTTCAACATACGCTACCTGGTGGATTCAACAGTCAATAACCCGAGCTATCGCAGATAAGGCAAGAATTATCCGCCTGCCTATCCACATGATAGAATCCCTGGGAAAAATTAGAAGAACGACTATTGACTTAACAACAGAACTTGGACATACTCCAAGCAAACAGGAAATTGCATACAGATTGGGAATTTCCGTAAGCAAACTTAACTCAATTATAAAATCGGCACAATCAACAATTAGTATGGAAACACCAGCTAATTCTTCCGAAGATTCTTCCAAAATTGCAGATTTTATAGTAGACGATACTACAATCACTCCTGATGGCAGAGTTTCACAAGAGAATTTATTTGAAGACATAAGAAAAATGCTCAGCCAGCTAAGCCCAAAAGAAAGAGATGTCTTAATCCTCCGCTACGGGCTTGATAACAATGGCACCAAAAAGACTCTTGATGAAATTGGCTCTCAATACGGAGTGTCAAGAGAACGAATCCGCCAGATTGAAAACCGGGCAATCGCAAAACTTAAAAAGCTTTGCAAGAACAAAAAACTCACGGTAGGATTAAAAAATTACTTTGGAGAATAAAAGAGGCTTATAAATGCCTCTTTTTTATTATTTATTTATAATATCCTGCAAATCTTCAACAAATTCAGCCAGTAAAGTTTTATATTCAGAACATTTATCTGAAAGAAGCCTTGACAAAAAAAGCATTTTTTCTGCCCCATCCCGAACATCAGAACTATACTCTCCAAAACTTTTTATAATATCAGAAAGCATGACAACCTGCTCAAAATCCATCTCCAAATCATAGGCTTTTTCACTAATTTTTTCAAAATTTTTATTCATATATGAACTCCAACTTAAATTTTATCAATTATAGTTGATAACTATTCAACTATACTCGATAAAAATTTATTTGCAATCACTTTATAATGGAGGGTATATGAATATTAAAGCAACACGTGAAATAATAGCAACAAATTTGAGAAAATTCCGAGCAATTAAGAGAATATCTCAAGAAGAATTGGCTGAATTATCAGATTTAAGTCAGCAATATATTTGTTCAATTGAAAATGCTAAAGTTAATCCGAGTATATTTACTATGATGAAAATAGCTGAAGCATTGAATGTAAGTGTTAATGATTTAATTTACTAATCTTGATTTTTTGAGTTTTTTGTAATTTAATAGAAATACAGCAAAATTTTATTTGCGAGTTTAATAGAAAGAAGACAATTTCCAATTGCCTAAACAAATTACATTAGCAAAATTTGCGGGCTTCTGCTATGGAGTTAAACGAGCAGTCGAAACCGTTAAGAAACTCAAATCAGAAAATCCGGATAAGAATGTTTCCGTACTCGGAGAACTTATTCATAATACAGACGTAATAAAAGAACTTGAGGAGCTGGGTATTAAGACGCTTAAAGAAATTCCCGCTAAAGGGGATGGAATTTGTGTTGTCAGAAGTCACGGCGAAAGTCCTGAGGTAATCGAACAAATTAAAAATGCAGGTTTTACCCCTGTGGATTTGACCTGTCCGGACGTAAAAAAAGTTCAACAAAAAGCTATCCAGCTTGCAAAAGAAGACTATTTCGTGATTATTGTCGGCAAATCAGAACACCCAGAGGTTATTGCAATTAAGGCAAATGCAAAACTATGGAGCGATAAAGTTCTAGTTGCCGCCTCAATAGCACAGCTCAAACCGTTTGAAGCTGAAATTAAAGCACATAAGAAAACCGGTGTTGTCGTCCAAACAACTCAAAGAATTACAACTTTAAATCAAATTGTTGAATATTTAACCGCAATATCAAAAGAAGTTCATATTGCCAATACAATCTGCCAGAGTACATCAATGCGCCAGAGCGAAGCAAAAGAACTTGCAAAAGAAAATGATATGATTATAGTTGTCGGCTCAAAAAAAAGCGCAAACACCACCCACCTCGCAGAAATTCTCAAAGATATTACAACAACAATTCATATAGAAAATGATACAGAATTGGATAGATACAAAGATTTAATAGATAAAGCGCAAAAAATTGGAATTACAGCAGGGGCTTCAACCCCGCAAAAAATTATAGAAAATGTCATAAATAAAATAGAAAAAGGAGAATAATTAAAAATGACAACAACATTAGAAACAACAAACATGGCAGATGAATTTGAAAGATTATTAAACGAATCTTTTTCAAAATCATACTCTGTAGCTGATATCGTAGAAGGTACAGTTATGAAAAAAGACAACGAAGGCTACCTTGTAAGCGTTCGCGGCGCAAAAACAGAAGCTTACCTTCCTAACAAAGAATTACCGTCAGCAGAAGCTGAAACTCTTGAAGTAGGCGACATTAGAGAATTTTATGTTCTAAAAGAAGAAAACGATGCAGAAGGCATGCTTTTATCATTGAAAAGACTTGCATTTGCTCAAGCATGGGCTCAGCTTAATGACGCTAAAGTTCAAGGTGATACAATCCTTGCTAAAGTTGTATCAGTTGTTAAAGGCGGAGTTTTAGTTGATGTTGCAGATTTGAAAGGCTTCATCCCTTCTTCTCAGTTAAGAACAGGCACTCCGTTTGACGGCATTATCGATACTAAAATCGAAGTTAAAGTTCTTGAAGCAGATCCTAAGAAAAATAAATTAATCCTTTCTCAAAGATTAGCAGTTGCAGAACAAAGAGACCAAGTTGTTGATAATATTTTGTCAACTCTTGAAGAAGGACAGATTGTAAAAGGTGAAGTGGTAAGAATTGCTGACTTTGGTGCTTTTATCGATATCAACGGCATTGACGGACTTCTTCCTATCTCTGAAATTTCATGGCAGAGAATTAAACACCCTTCTGATGTTATTTCATTGGGTGAAACTGTTGAAGTTAAAATTATCAAAATTGATACTGAATTAAAGAGAATTTCACTTTCATTAAAAAGAATGGGCGAAGATCCATGGCAGCAAATCGAAGGTCAATTTGAAGAAGGTCAGGTTATCTCAGGAACAGTTAATAAAGTAACAGGTTTTGGCGCATTTATTAACATATTCCCTGGCGTAGAAGCATTACTTCCTGTTTCAGAAATGGCAGAAGAAAACGTTAACCCGTTCAACAAATTTAAAGTTGGCGACAGCGTAGAAGTTCTTATTAAAAAATTCACTCCACAAGAACACAGAATTGCCTTAAGCATTAAAGATATGAGCAAAGACGCTGAATAACGGCAGAAATCGTTAAAGGCGCGAACTTAAAAAAGTTCGCGCCTTTTTACTACAAATTTTGCACCCTTAGCCTTTAAGCCTTAAAAAACAGCTCTTTCTTATTCGGATAAATTGCACTCATTTCCGGTTGTAAGGTAGTTTTTACACCACCAATAGGAGTGGAAGAATATACACTTGAACCATCAAGAAGTTTTTGACAACGTTCTAATGTTGATTTAGCGAAATAATTTTTGTTATCCATCACATATTTAGCAGCATATTTCTGATCTTTCATAGAACTATTCAACATCAAATGAATAACCTTGCTTGTCAAATCACTACTCATTCCAGGAATTTTAAGAAGTTCAGACCCTCTGCCAAGTTTTACAAAAGTAGACAGCAGGTTAACATTATACATAGAAATCTGCGAAATCGCAGAACTTAGCATATTTCTCGGGATTTTACCCAAAAGCTGAATTTGTCGTTGAGTATCATTATTTTCAACAGCAGTTTTAAATGCTGAAACGATATTTACAAGCGAGCCTTCTGTGTCGTAAACTTCAATATCATTTCCGGTCACAGATTTATAATCAGAGTTTAGATCCGCAACCATTTTAACTACTTGTTCGTTAGAACTTTTTTCTGTTCTAGCAAGCATTTCGCTAACTTCAACGACAGAATCAACAGCGGCTTTATCGCACAAATCTAATTGCGCATTGACAGCGTCAATAGCTTTTTGATTCCCGGTATTATAGGACGCCTTGATAGCATCTGCCTGAACAGATTTATCATACTTATTGATATTCAAAGAGGCATGTTCTAAGACTTCCTGCTCTTTTGCAGTCATCAATAAGTTGTGCATTTTTAACTGAGCATCAGCACTCTTATAATTCACAACATCGTCAGCCAAAGAATTTTTCAATTCAATTCTTGTAGCTTCATCTTCAACACGCTCTACAGCGTTATAAACAATTTCACCCGCACCAGCAGAATCCACCATTTTAGAAGGCATATTTGTAGCAGCCCTGATTAATTCAGGTTTATTATCACTTAACTGTCTTTCTAAGGATTTATTCTGATTAGATACATCCAGCTTATCAGATGTCTGTATAGCATGAGTTCTAGCCGGAATATCGCCTTCATCACAAATAATTTTATCAACTTCATCTTGAATTTCCGGAGTTTGAGCCTGGTTTCTTACATCGACGACACCTTTTCTAGCTGATTGATATCGAGAATGAATTTGCATTTTAGCGACTTTTATAGACTGTGTAGGATCTTTAGAAGTTGCCGTATTATCTCTAACCGTTGTTAAACCGGCTTGAGCAATATCACTATTTTGATGATTTTCGAATTTATCATTTATCACCTGAAGCTGTTCATCTGAAGCGTCGCCTGAATTTACGGCAGCAACACTCAACGCAGCATCGGTTTCAATCAAATTTCCAAATTGTTTTGGATATTTTTCCATACCCATTGAGTATAATTTTTGAGCTAACAGATAATCCCCGTCAGCAATTGCAGACTGAATACAAGCAGAAAGTTGAGAAGCAGCCTTTTTAGACTTTCTGGATAAACCTAATTCAACAATAGTCAAAATGTCATCGTCCTGCATGGAATTTGTAACATCTTTAGCACTAAGTTGGTCTAATATTGAAGGCGGATCCGGTTTCTTTACATTATTTTTACCAAGATATTCCCGTCCAATCTTAGAATTTGCAAACTTTTTCATTTCTTCAAGCTGAGCCGACATTTCCTCATATGCTTGTTTATCTGCATCTGACAATGCTTTTTTATCATCAGATGACATTAAAACATATTCTTCAACTTTTGCTTCATAATAGTTTTTCAACAGCGCAGCTTTACTTACACCTGAATTTTCCACGTATGATTTTGCATCATCAAGACACATATTAGTGTAGTCGCTGCCTGTAGTTTGCTTCTGATGATACTTAACTGCATCCATAAAAGTCTTACTTTCGCCATAAAAACTTTTTTCATAGTCATTGAGAAGTGCATCAGCATCCTTAGATTCCATCGAATCATAAATTTCATTTATATAAGAATAAGTAAAATTATCCTTATCTTCCACTGATAATTGCGCATAAAAAGCTACAGAAAGCCCTTGTTTGTTAGCTACTTGGATTGAAGTATAAAATTTATCGAGAATATTCTTAGCGACATCTCGTCCACCTTTGTCTATAACAAATTTTTTTAAATCTTTAATATCCTGGACACCATCAATATCCATTTTGGAAATAGCTTCTTCAACCTGTTTTTCAGCAGTTTTAACTAAACTATTACGTTCCTTATCGGATAGAGCATTCCATTCTTCTTCCGTATGCCGAGGTTCTCCATATATATAAGAATTTTTGGCTGCACTATTGATTATTGTAGAAATTTTCTGATTTATATTACTATTCTTAAAGTTTTGACGTTCTTTAGCAAGAGTATCAGGTAGAACCTTTTTGGCAGAATTCGGTGCAGAGGTATCAGAAAGCTCGGTTGGTGAAGTTCCGCCTTTTACATTTTCACTATTAACAGGTGTAGTATCACTTTTTTCTGGAGAAACGTTAGCCGAATCAGTCTTTTTATTCGCAGCAGCTAAAGCTTGAATAAATTTTATTTGTTCTTCCTGAGGTAAGTTTTGAAAATCAGGATTTTGAGTACAAATAGCAAGATACTGATCTTGAGTAAGTCCTAAAGTTTCCCAAACATGAACTTTTTTCCCGATCGGAACAGTTTCCGGAGTTGATGGAGTAGTCTGAGATGGTGCAACCTGTTCCGATGAATTAATCTTATTGTCATATTTTTGATTTATTTTAAAATTCACTTCTGACATCTTTATACTTTCATTTGTACTCTAACCATGTAAAAACATTGCAACATCTGCTATTTCAACAAAAGCAAAAATGTTTACATTTGTTTACATGTCCTTATTTAAACATCAAACACAATCTAGTCATGTATCGGGGCAATAGCACCCTTCGGCAAGACCATATAATTATTATACTGTTCTTTCACTTCAAAACAATTATCAACAATTTCATTGTCATATATTGACATCAAGATATTAGTCAAAGAACGATCAGAAATACTATACTTTTTCAGATCTTCATCCAATAAGACAGTCTGACTATATGAGTATGATTGCGGAGTATTTTCTCCGTTTCCATAGTTTTCAAAACTTGCATTATTACGGAAATTTGCAACAACCCACAGGTGCGGGAAATTTGGACCTTTTATGGTAATCATCTGCACTCTGTCATCTTTTTGCAGTGAATAGTATTTTGCTTCATAAGTGCCATTATCGCCATCAAACTGCTGAGTTCCCAATAGGACAGCTCCCATATTTTTTACACCATTAGCAATTCCTTTGCTTGATGAAATTATATTTCCATTTGGTACATTCTGCAATGTAAAATCTTCATCATAAGACATCCTCAAATTACGATTTATAACATTTTTGGACACATTACTATTATTATTAGAAGAAGCAAGCTCATTTGCAACAAACTGGCAAACTTTTTTGTCTGTTATCGCAACTTCATTACCATTTTGAGCAGCTACACTTAAACGAATAAAAGGCATATTAGAACTATTGTTGCCATCGTCAGCCTGAATTTTATAATTATATTTGGTAATTCCTTTTACCTCATAAGTTGCAGAACCGGCTTTAATATTTAATCGACTGTTAGCAGGCCAAGATTCTGTGATAAGCACTTTTTCAAAATTATTTTTGTTATTATCAGAATTTACAAAAGTAACTTTTGTAGAGCCGTTTGAATCTGAAAAAACCTTAGATTTTAATACATTTTGAACTTGTTCAACCTCATCAATGCCTTGAGATTCCACCAACTCAATATTGTGTCCT
This sequence comes from uncultured bacterium, assembly GCA_900554385.1. GTDB lineage: Bacteria > Cyanobacteriota > Vampirovibrionia > Gastranaerophilales > Gastranaerophilaceae > Scatousia. The sequence continues at coordinate 24,877 of USHE01000006.1, forward strand.
TCATCAATTCTATCTGCGGCATTGATATTTGCAACTGTCAACGGACTCATTGCCAGCATAGTTGCCAAAGGCACAGCCTTCATAAATGAACTTGATGAACCACTTTCTTGTTCTTGTTTGTCTTTTTTAACCCTCAATGCTGTAAATGCAACATTTGAATTTCTTGTTAATGTGTTTGTAATAGGTGCAATAGCCATATTTTTACTCCATGTTTTTTTGAAAACTTCATTCACTAAATATTTTAAGCATATTAAACAGAGGCACAAAAAAATTTGCTACCTAAAGTTTATATACTTTATTCATCTTCCCCTTTTTCGCTTGATTATATCAGGCTTACAGTTTTTTGTAAAATGTTATATACTATTTTAATATTTCTTAACAAATTACAAAAATGAAAATATCTAACGACTTGTATTAATTCTGTTTTTGTTGTATTTTACATGTGTGTAAATTGTATTTACAATAAGCGCAGGCTTTAGCCTTAGGCAAAAATATATAAAAGAAGGAGAACTCAAATGAGTGAAAGAAAATTAGTTGGAACAAACGAAATGTTCAAAAAAGCATTAGCTGGCGGTTACGCTATTGGTGCTTACAACGTTAACAACATGGAAATTTTGCAAGGTATTGCAGAAGCTGCAGAAGAAACTCAATCACCTATTATTTTACAGGTTTCTGCTGGTGCAAGAAAATATGCTAACCAAACTTACTTAATCAAATTGGTAGAAGCAGCATTGGCTACAACTACAGTGCCTATCGCTTTACACTTAGACCACGGTGCAGACTTCGAAATTTGTAAAGCTTGTATCGACGGCGGTTTCTCATCTGTTATGATCGACGGTTCAAGATTCCCGCTAGAAGAAAACATTAAATTAACAAAACAGGTTGTTGATTACGCTCATCCGCGCGGTGTTTCAGTAGAAGCTGAATTAGGTAAATTAGCAGGTGTTGAAGATGACGTTAAAGTTCACGCTAAAGATTCAACTTACACAGATCCTGAAGAAGCTGCAAGATTTGTTAAAGAAACAGGCTGCGATTCTTTGGCTGTTGCTATCGGAACTTCTCACGGGGCTTACAAATTCTCTGGCGAAGCTAAACTTGACTTTGAAAGACTTGCTGAAATCAAAAAAGCAGTTAACGAAGCTGTAGGATATGATTTCCCATTAGTACTTCACGGTTCATCATCAGATCCTGCTGAATTCGTTGCTAAATGTAATCAATTCGGCGGTAAATTGCCTAACGCACAAGGTGTTCCTGAAGACATGCTTAACTATGCTTCTAAACACGGTGTTGCAAAAATCAATATCGATACTGATTTAAGACTTGCAATGACTTCAACAATCAGAGAATTCTTTGTTGAACACCCTGAAAAATTTGACCCGAGAGAATACATGGGACCAGGCAGAACTGCTGTTAAAGAAATGGTTATGCACAAAATGCGCGACGTTCTCGGAACAGCTGGTCACGCTCAAGACTAATAATTGCCTGATGGCATATATAAAAAGACCGCTTTTTAATAAAAGCGGTCTTTTTTATTTCGTAATCTCGACTAAATCTTCGATTTTACACTCTAAAAATAAACATATTCTTTCAATTGTATCAAGCGTAATATTCACCCGTTTTCCCCTAATAATTTCTGAAATTTTAGACTGGCTTATACCGGTTGCCTCATGAAGCTCTACTCCGCTTATATCCTTTTCCCACAACAATTCTCTAAGTCTTATCCTAATCATTTATATATTATATAAAGGAATTACCTTATCTTGACAAATATTACCTTATAAGATAATATTTACCCTATTAAGGTAATTAT
>USHE01000007.1 GCA_900554385.1 uncultured bacterium
GTGCTATATTAGAAGGCAACTAGTTGTCAGCTGAAGAAGCAAAAGCATTGGCAAATCTTCCATCAAAAGAAGAACTTTACGCAAAAATGCTTGGCTCAATCAACTCACCGGCATCTGGTATCGTTGGATCTGTCAACGCAGTTATGGCATCACTTACACGTGCAATTGCCGCTGTTAGAGATCAAAAAGAAGCTGCTTAATGCGGCATAACGGGAATTTCCCGCTAAAGGTATACAAAAAACAAAAATAATTAAAGGAGAAAAATAATGAGCAACGTAGAATCAATTTTAGAATCAATTGAAAAATTAACTTTGTTAGAAGCAGCTGAATTAGTAAAAGCTATGGAAGAAAAATTCGGCGTATCAGCAGCAGCACCTGTAGCAGTAGCAGCAGCACCTGCAGCAGCTGGTGAAGCAGCAGCAGAAGAAGCATCTGAAGTAAGCGTAATTCTTGCATCAGCTGGTGCTAACAAAATCGCTGTATTGAAAGAAGTTCGTGCTATCACAGGTCTTGGCTTGAAAGAAGCTAAAGATTTAGTTGATGGCGCACCTAAAGCTGTTAAAGAAAACATCAAAAAAGAAGACGCTGAAGCTATCAAAAAACAACTTGAAGCTGCTGGCGCAACTGTTGAAATCAAGTAGTTTTAATTTCAATATATACAAAAATCCCTTGTTGAGAAACAAGGGATTTTTTATTTTAATATTATAATGTAAAATTAAAAAGTTCCTTTATATCCATTTCAAAAGCTTTAGAAATACTTTCTAAATTTTTTACAGTAATATTAGTTTCCCCGCGCTCGACCATTCCTATAAAATTTCTGTTCAAATCCGCAAGTTCTGCCAATCGTTCTTGAGACATTTTACGTTTTTGTCGTTCTACACGAATTTTAAAACCTAATTTTTTAATAATACCCAAATTATCCATATAAAATATTTTAATAACTAATATATTGACAATCTACCTAATAATATGTTAATATACCTAATATATTTAGCAAAAGAATAGGAGGCAATTATGAAAATCAAGTATTTATTAGGCACTGTTTTAATAGTAGGAATTATATTTGGATATAAACACCTTGATGCATTTGGAACAAATAACGGAGATTCGGTCTTTTCACCAAAATTTCTTTCAAAACTTACAAGCTGTACACCATACACAGAAACAATAGAACCAATGGCAGGAGTAAAAATTACAAACAAAGTCGGAGGAAAAATTAACGGCAAATGCAAATTGATATATATGGATAATACAACCTGTTACCTTACATCATCACAAATCAAAACAATTACAGACGGTGCGAAAGGGATAGGTCCATCAAGCTATACAAGTGAAGAAGACGGAGCAAGAATGACAATACACTCAGATCCTTTATCTATAGCACTTACAATATTAACTAATGATCCATCAGTCTGCACTCAAACAGAAAAATAAAAGGAAAGGAATCCTAAAATAAATGAAAAAGACTATTTTTTAAGTACAAAATTTATTATACTCACAAAATTTACAGTTATTAGAAAAGCTTACAAAATATTGAGTCTGAGAAATCTCGGAACAAATATGCGTAAGCTTTTCTGTATATTCACTTCTAAACTTATCATTAAATTCAATAACGCAATTTTTGTTATTTTTTAAATCAATATAAACAAAAGACAAGGCATTATATTTTTTTAAATATTTATCTGCACAAATTAAATAGACCATTGTTTGAAAATCGTATTCCGGATTTTTCGGAATTGAGCCGGTTTTATAATCGAGAATATAATAATTTTCATCGTCTTTCATCAATGCATCAAGCCTTCCGCCAATCCAGTAATCCCCCACTTTTGCACTTAAATTATACTCCGAATTAACATAAGTTTTTTGGAAAAATTCGTTGTTTAAAAGATTATGCCAAATTTGCAGTTCCGCTTCTGTAAGTTCGTTCAAAAGATTTGAAATATCTGCACCTTGAAGATAATAATTCGCAAGTGCATGTATTTTCTTACCTTTTTCAAAAAACGAAACAGGCTGCGGCAGTGCAATATTTTGAATATATTTAAAATAATATTTTTTTGGACAAGTTTCAAAAGTTTTGAGCATATTCGGTGAAAAATTATTCATAAACAACTACCTCCCCGAGAAGTTTTTCGAAAATAATTGACGGATCCTGATTTATTATTTTTTCAAAAGATTTTGTCTTACGAGATGTCGTGAAATACAAATATTTCTTAGCTCTAGTAATTGCGACATACAGAAGTCTAAGGTTTTCGGCAATTAATTCCTGTTTCATCTCAAACTCAGTCTTAGGTTTATAATTCGGATTTAGTTTTTTTACATTTTCCATAAAATCTGAAGATTTTAATTTAATCTGCGCGAAATCCAGTGTAAGGTTTTTCTCCGCCATTTCCGGTAAGAAAACGTAATCAAATTCGTCGCCTTTAGACTTATGGAGCGTCATAATCTGAACCTTTCCTTCCAGAAAAGCTCTATCACTTTCATCTTCTTCCGAGAAAAACTTAAACCCACTCAAACTATTTCTCTTTGCGAGTTCCCCGAGCCGCTGTGAAATCACTGCAAGATTTTTTGTATTAGAAGAAATCCGTTTTATAAGTGTGGAAATAAGATAAATATTAGATTTTTCAATTTCGCCGTCAAAATAATGCAATCCTATTTTTATCGCGAGTTCGTCCGCTGTAAGGTGCGGGAAAAACAGCCAGTAGTTCAAATCCCAGTAAAACTGAATGAGCGAAGTATTCTCCAGCAAATCACAATCCAAAGATACAAAAGGATTTTCATATTTTCGAATTTCTGCACCGAGCCTTTGTTTGTAAAAGCCGAGTTCAGCCAGAGTTTCGTAGCTGTCCGCTATAATTCCGTTGTCAAACGGATTTAAAATCATATTTATCACAGCAAAAATGGCTCTGAAAATTGATTTTTGTTCAAGGCATTCACTGCGAGTAATACTTTTCAGCCCGCTGTCGTTAATAAAAGATGTCCACTGTGCAACTTGAAAATTATTTCTCAATAAAATTCCAACGGTTGCCTTAGAATTTTTCCTAAAAGCATTTTTAATTTCTTTTAAAACAAAATTCTTTTCTTCAAGCGTTTTTTCAAAAATTCTAGCTTGAATGGAATTTTCACTTACAGGATTTCTGCCCTCGACAGGATTCATAAGAATATGGAAAAATGCATCTTTTGTGTCATCATCCTGCTCTGACGAAATAAGAAGTTCGTTCGCAAGTTTCCAGACATCTTCACAGCAGCGTTGAGAACAATTCATGCTTACGTTCTGACTTTCAGCGATAAATTTTCTAAACCCTTTTACATCTGCATTTGTAAATGTTGTGGTAATTGCCTGATTTATGTCACCGCAGCGGATAAGATTTTTATGCTTAGCACTCAAAAGATTAATAAGTCTTTGCTGAACAGAAGAAGAATCCTGTGCCTCATCTTCAATTATATACATGCAAATATTCTGATAGTAATCTCTGATATCTTCATTTTCTTCAAGAAGCCTTACTGAAGAAATAAGCATATCATCATAATCTATTAAGTTTGCTTCTTTTAAAATTTTTTGATAACCATCAAAAAACTGTTGAAACTTGACAATTTTTGCATTATTTCCCTCAGCCCTTGATGAACTTTTACTATTGTCATCCTGAACTTGTTTCAGGATCTTAGTTTCACCGTCCTTCAAAGTTTCAAATTTACCCCCGCCTATTTTAAAAACAGAAATTGCACGGTCAAATTCATCTGATTCTGTTTTCTTTAACTTCAAACCAGCTGCGACTTCTTTAACAATTCTTGTACGCTGAGTATCATCACAAATATCGAAATCAGAAGAAAGCCCCAGACGCTCAAAATTTCCGTTTTCTTTCAAAATTCTCAACGCAAGTCCGTGGATTGTACTTATGTTTGGAAGCTGTGTAGAATTTTCACGGATAGATTTAATTCTTTCTCTAAAATTTCTCGCCGCAGATTCCATATAAGTCATAACAAAAATATTATCAGGATTAATCCCCTTATCCAGAAGCTTGAGAATTAAAGCAAGGAGAATTGTAGTCTTACCTGCACCCGGAACGGCAGAAATTGCCATCTGTCCTTTTTCATAATCGAGTACCGGCTTCTGGTCGTCGCGAGGAATTATAGTGCATGATTTTGCATTGTCATTCTGAACTTGTTTCAGAATCTCCTCATCAACAACAATAAATTCCTCAATTCCTCCGAAATTTTCAACCCCGTTACCGTCAAAAAGACTTGAATATGCAAAAACATTTTCACTTGCAGCAAGCGTAAGTTTTCTCAAAATCCTTGCAGTTTTTTCTCTACCGAGTTCAATATTATCATCAATTGTATACTCATCCTTGCTCCAGCCGCGTTGGAAAACCCAAGCATTATACAAAGGTCCTGTATCACTCTTAATCCACTCATCACTTGATATATCCAGCCAGAACTGATATTTTGTTTTAATCTGATTATCAATAATCTTCTGGGGAGTTCCTATTACTAAATCATTTTCGCTAATTTCAAGAACAGAATACGGATTTTCTGCAATAATCGAATTTTCAATCTGTGTAATAATTTCTTCTTTTCGTTTTAAAAATTCGTCGCCAAAAACATTTTCAAAATCCTGCAGTTGTTTTATAAAGAAATTAAATTTATTAATTTCTAGAGAATTTACCGAATAAAATTCAAAAAGTTTTGTATAAATTTCATAGACTTGTTCTGATAATTTTTTATCGGAATTTTCAAAACTTTTCACAATTTCACATAAATTTTTATACCTTAAGTTATACTCCTCATCCGCAAACTCATAATCAGTAAGAGTACGGTTTTTATCAAATTCTTCTAATACTGTTTTGCAATATTTCACAGGAATACCGAGCATGCCGGTAAGCACCGAACGCAAATCAAATTCCGATAAATTTTGACTTAGATTTGTATTAAACTTTAAAATTGTAATTGCGGCAAGAACATATTTATTCTGGATTAATTTTTCACTTCCAGAAAGGTACAAAGGTTTGGCTTGATGGTTTAAATTTTCTGCAAGAGAAAACTTCAGCATCTCATCAATAACCGGAGTCACAATAGAAATTTCTGACGGGAGAACTTTTTCTTTCAACAGGGCATTTATCTTTTTAGAAACAAGTTCAATCATACTCGAACGTTTCGAGGGTGACTGGACGGTAAAAAATTTTAACGGAGTTTTTTCATTTTTAACTACATTATAAAAAATATTTTCTGCATCAAATTTCAATTTTGTTAAAGAATCCAAAACCGTAACAGGCTGATTAAACAATTCTCCGAACTGCCACACCGCAGTTCTATCCGCACTCAAATATCCAATACGGCTTGCACCTTTTGAATCATAAGCCACAAAAACATCCTTCAACTGCGGTGCAAGATATTTTATAAAATCATAACAAATAGGAGTAATCTCATCTCCATCATCAAGAATTAAATATTCAATATCTTTGAAATAATTAGTATTTTTATAAATATAATTAAAAACAAGCCCCTGCCTTAAATAATCAAAATCTCTAAGGTACAGAGTTTTTGCAAGAAGTTTTTTCAAAGCCGCCTTTGCATCCTCAGAGAAACTCTCATCCAACACGCCTGCACGCCAATCAACTTCATCATCCGTCAGATTATTCTGGACAATTAAAGCATACCTTCTGAACAACTGATGAAGGAGAGATTTTTTAGAATTATACCCTTTAAACGGAATGCTTTTTAGAATATCTTTTAAGACAAATTGTGAAACCTCTAACCCTGCAAGATTTGGTAAAATTTTCGGATTATCTTTAAAAGGATTTCCATTCTCAATAAAAGCCCAATTGTCAATTATCGCATTATAAACCAGCCCGAAAAATGAGTAAACTTTCATTTTTTCAAAAGTGTCAATCTCAAGTTTTCTTAAAGTTTCTTCAATAAATTTATTTTTAAGATTAGAATTCTGTACAAGCACAAGAATTTTTGAAGCATCAACTCCGGAATTAAGGAGAGCCGCATATTTATCTATCAAAACCTGCGTTTTTTCAGATGAAACACTTCCGTCTATTATCACAAAAATCAATCCTCTTTTTACAGTATTTTACCATGAAAATAAGTGTAAAAAATACAAATTTTATCGTACTGTTACACTATTGCATTTTTTTGAAATTTAGTCTAGTATTTAGACATAGAAGATAATTCAAATTTCACTAAAAAAGTAAGGAAAAGTAGGAGGTAGAAATGCAAGAATTACAAGAACAAATCGGAATGTCAGCAGGACAAATTTACAACTATTTGAACAACAACGGAGAATCTACATTCTCAAAAATTAAAAAAGAATTAGATCTTAAAGGAAATTTTGCAGACTTAGGTCTTGGTTGGTTAGCAAGAGAAGACAAAGTAGAAATTTCTAAAAAAGGTTCTTCTGTTAACGTAAGACTTAAATAGTTTTATAAAACACAAGTAAAAAACACCCTCATTTAACTGAGGGTGTTTTTTATTATTAAAGAATACTAAACGCAACAATCTCGTCAATATTAACATTTAACCAATCATAGCGAAAACATACATAATCGTTGCAATCGCAATTATCATCTTCACATTCACAATAATCTTTCAGACGACAAATTAAAGCATTTTGCAAAGGCAAAATATCCTCGTGGCACTCATCACATTTAGAATCTTTGGTATAAAGTTCTCCGTCGATTTTCAAATAATTAGTAAAAAGCACAACCCTGCCGGATTCATTTTTTTCTGCGATTTTGTAAATAGCTTTTGAAATAGGTTTAGACATAAAAAAATCTCCTTTATTGAATTACGAAAGAATTATAAAGGGAATTTACAAAAATATTATCGCCAATAATAACTAAACTACTTTGGCAAATTATCCCAATAAGTTTTAGTTTCATCGTCAGGATTAATATTATTGATAGCAAACCAGCTGCACCCAATTCCATTAAGCTCCTGAGAAGATGATTTATAACAAGGATCCCCTGCAGAAGCCGGATATTTTTCATCCTTAAGTTCTTCTTCCGTGTACTTTCTACCAGGTTTAACCGGTTTTATCTTATCAGAACTATCATTCACCCTAAAATAAAACATATCAAAACCATACCTGTTGGGACCTTTTGATGGACCATTCGTATCAACCCAAAACTCAATACGCCCAGCGTGTAAAATATTTCCTATACTACTGCCATCAGGCAAAATATTTAAAGCTTGAGGTAAATCACTGTTATGAGATATACTTGTAACATATCTGCCAGAATAGGTTCTAAAAGGGTAAACCTTAACCTTTTTAACGGTTTTAATATTTCGCTTAAATTCTTTTTCAAATTCATCTTTATATGGTAATACACCGTCGTTATTATAAACAGTTGTATACGCTTCTCTTAAATTGGAAACTCCTAAATTTGCTTTTGTCATAATATAAGCATTTTGCAGATTAGCATAAGATTTTTTTAAACCTGTTTCCAAAACTTTTGACTGATATTTATTAACTAAAGACGGTAAAGTCATAGCCGCAACAATTCCGACAACTCCCAGAGTTACCAGAACCTCTGCCAATGTAAATCCACGTTTCATAACCAGCCTTTCTATTATAATATCATTATATTATACATATATAATACAAGTATAACTTACCTATCTTATTTTGTAAAGTGTTTATAATTACAAAATCATGGAGATATGAGATATGAAAAAGAAACTATCACGTTCAGGCAGCGGCTGGGCTTTGTTTATGCCTAAAACACTCTTGGAATTAATTGATGTTAATCCTGAAAGCGATTATCTTGAAGTTAAAGTTGAAAATAATACGGTAAAAATCATAAAAGCCGAAAATGTAACGATAAATGACGTTACAAAATAGCCAAAATTATTTGTTTATGCTATACTTCTGGTATAGTAAAAGATTTTTAATAAGGGGAGAATTATATAAATGGCTGATGAAACACAAAATGTAACCACTCAGGTTGAGAAGGTTGAAGTAGTTGAAATTCCAAATAATAACGAAGCTATTGAAACCAAAACCTCGGCAAGTTACGATGCCAGCAATATTAGAGTATTAGAAGGTTTGGAAGCTGTAAGAATGCGTCCTGGGATGTATATCGGCTCTACATCACAGCGCGGACTTCACCACTGTATTTACGAAATCGTCGACAACTCAATTGACGAATCTCTTGCAGGATTTTGTACAGATATTCATGTAACCGTACACAAAGACCATAGCGTCACAGTAGAAGATAACGGTCGTGGTATTCCTGTTGATATTAAACCTGAAACAGGGAAATCCGCACTTGAAATCGTCCACACAGTCCTCCACGCAGGCGGAAAATTCGGCGATGGCGGCTACAAGGTATCAGGCGGACTTCACGGTGTTGGTGCATCAGTTGTTAACGCTCTTTCTGAAAAATATATTGTAGAAGTTTCAAGACAAGGCTTTGTTTGGAAACAAGAATACATGAGAGGTGAACCTGTTGCTCCGGTTGAAAAAGGTGCAGCTACAGACAAAACAGGTACTAAAACAACGTTCTGGCCTGCCCCTGAAATTTTTACAGAAACAACAGAAATCGACTGCGAGGTTATCGCTAACAGACTTCGAGATATTGCATTCTTAATTAAAGGTGTAATAATCATTTTCCATGTTGATGCCACAGGCTCGGAAGAAGTTTTCCACTACGCAGGCGGTATCGGCAGTTACGTTGAATTCCTCAACAAAAATAAAACAGTACTTCACGACAAACCTATTTACATAGATAAAGTTGTTGATAAGATGCAAGTTGAAGTTGCTATGCAATATACTGACGCTTATAACGAAAGTGTTCTCTCATTTGCAAACAACATTAACACGCACTCAGGCGGAACGCACTTAACAGGTTTCAGAAACTCAATAACCCGTGTATTTAACGATTATGCAAGAAAAAATAAAATCCTAAAAGATTCAGATCAAAATCTTTCAGGCGAAGATGTTCGCGAGGGCTTAACCGCAATAGTTTCTGTTAAAATTCCGAACCCTGAATTTGAAGGTCAGACAAAAGAAAAATTAGGTTCACAAGAGGCTATGGGTGCAGTTCAAGATGCAGTTAGAGAAAAATTGCAGGAATGGCTTGAGTTTAACCCTAAAATTGCAAAAACAATTCTTGAAAAAACCTTACAGGCGCAACGAGCAAGAGAAGCTGCAAGACGAGCAAGAGAATTAACAAGAAGAAAATCCGTTCTTGAAAATTCAACCTTACCCGGAAAACTTGCAGACTGCTCTAACAGAGAACCTGAAAAATGCGAAATTTATCTTGTTGAGGGAGATTCAGCAGGCGGTTCAGCTAAGCAGGGCAGAAACAGGATGTTTCAGGCAATTTTGCCATTGAGAGGTAAAATTCTTAACGTTGAAAAAGCAAGATTAGATAAAATTTATGCTAACAACGAAATCCAATCTATGGTTCAGGCATTTGGCATAAATATTTCTAAAAACGAAGAAGAAGTTGACATTGAAAAACTCCGCTACCACAAAATTATTATCATGACCGATGCGGACGTTGACGGTGCACACATCAGAACACTTCTTTTAACATTCTTCTTCCGTTACGCAAAACCTTTAATTGAAAACGGTTATGTATATATTGCCCAGCCGCCGTTGTTTAAGGTTACTATCGGAAAGCAGATTGAGTACCTGTACGATGAACACGCACTTGACAAAATGCTGAAAGAACGCGGTATCAAATCATTAAGCCTTACTGATAAGACAAAATCTACGGTTAAAACCGGAGATGAATTGTTAGAACTCGTTAAAAACATGTCAACATTCTACAATTCATACAACAACCCGATTTTGAACCTTTTCCCTGCGGTAGTTTTAAGAGGTCTTGTCCGCTCGGAAATTAAACCTGAAGATTTTGATGATCAGGCTAGAATGAATGAAATAATTGAATACTTAAACAATTACCTTCAGGATCACGCTAAAAACTACAATATCCATGAAGCCGCAAATTATAAAGCTTCACTCAAATATACTCCTGAAAATTCTAAATATTCGATTATGCTGAATACTAATGAAGAAGAACACGTAATAATTAACCAAAACATTATCAAGAGTTCGGAATTCAAAAGATTAAAATCCTCATATCCGTTAATCAGAGATTTCTTAATCGAAGAATCTGACGGATTAATGTTAGAAACTGACACAGAACAGTTTGAAATCAAATCATTTGAAAAACTCCAAAAAATCATTGACGACAGAGGTCAAAAAGGAATGACAATCCAGCGTTTCAAAGGTTTAGGAGAAATGATGCCACAGCAATTGTGGGAAACAACAATGGATCCGTCAACCAGAACACTGTTAAAAGTAAGCATTGAAGATGCTATGCTATGCGACCAGCTGTTTGATATACTTATGGGAGATAAGGTTGAACCCCGACGCGACTTTATTGAAGCCAATGCGGTTTACGCAACAAACATTGATACATAATGAAAAAGCTCCCAAACGGGGGCTTTTTTATTAAATCAGTCATTGAAATACGATTATCATTGTAGTACAATTCAGTTATAAGTAGAAATAATAAGAAAAGAGACGAAAATGACAAAAAAAGAATTGATTTTTTTAGGACCACCGGCTTGCGGGAAAGGTACTCAAACCGAAAAACTTGCAAAACATTTGAATTTTCCGCACGTGGATACAGGCTCACTTCTCAGAGCTGAGATTAAGAATGAAACTCCGGATGGGAAAATTGCCAAAACATTCATAGATAAAGGAAACCTTGTACCAGCTGATTTGGTGGCTAAAATTATTAAAAACAGATTATCTCAAGATGATTGTAAACAGGGATTCATCCTTGACGGTTATCCGAGAAGCGTAGAACAAGCCGACCTCTTGGATATAATTCACAAAGAAATTAACAACGGCGAAAAAGTTGATTTCCGTGCAATATATTTTGATATCGATACAGATATTTTGGTAGAAAGAATCATAAACCGCCGTTCCTGCCCTGTATGCGGAGAAATTTATAACCTTGAATTCAAACCTCCAAAAGTTGCAGGACATTGCGACAATGACGGAGCAGAATTAACTCAAAGAAAAGATGATACTAAAGAAGTTGCTCAAGCAAGATTTGACACATATTTCCACGAAACAGCACCATTGATTGATTATTACAAAAACAAAGGTGTTCTTAAATCAATTGACGCAAACGGAACAATTGATGAAGTTTGGAACAGACTGCTTGAAGTAATAAAATAAAGAAAGGATTGCGAAAATTTTCGTTTATTAATAACGAAACAATCGTAAATTTTAGCAAAAATGATTAAACGTAAATCAAGAGAAGAAATTAAACTAATGCGCCATGCCGGACACATAGTTGCTTTGGTGCATCAAAAAATGAAAGAAGTTCTTGAACCAGGAATTTCGACAAAAGAACTCGATGAAATTGCCCATAAAGTTATAAAAGAAAATCGTGCAATTCCTACATTTTTAGGCTATAACGGTTTCCCCGGATGTATCTGTACATCGATTAACGAACAGGTTGTACACGGAATTCCGAACGAAAATGTAAAAGTAAAAGAAGGCGATATTATAGCAATTGATGTTGGAGCAACTTACAGAGGGCTTGTGGGTGACAGTGCGTGGTCTTATGCGGTAGGAGAAATTGACGCAGAAAAACAACGCCTTATGAAAGCAACAGAAGAATCTCTATACGCAGGCATTGACAAAATGAGAATAGATAACACTCTCGATGATATCTCAGGTGCGGTAGAAGATGTTGCTAAAAGTTACGGCTTTGGAATAGTTCGTCAATACGGCGGTCACGGAGTTGGACACGAAATGCACGAAGAACCGTTCTTATTCAACTACAGAGTAGGCGACAGAACCATAATAAAACAGGGTTACGCTATCGCAATAGAACCGATGTTAAATCTCGGCGTGGATGAAGTTACGGTTGCTGATGACGAATGGACAGTATCCACTGCCGACGGCAAACCTTCTGCCCACTTTGAACATACGGTTATCGCAACAGAAGACGGACCACTAATTACTACAAAACTCATGGAGTAATTTGTGGGCTGGATTTATCTGATATTAGCTATTATATTGGAAATTTTCGGAACATCCATGATGAAACTGTCAAACGGATTAACAGTTCTGTTACCAACAGCTGCAATGTTTGCAGGATACATCTTATGTTTTGTATGCCTGTCTTTGGCTCTAAAAACTATCGACATGAGCATTGCATACGCTATCTGGAGTGCAGTTGGAATAATATTAATTGCTATTATCGGAATTATCTTTTTTCACGAAAACTTTACTATCACAAAATTAACAGGTATTCTACTTATTGTAATAGGTGTAATTACAGTAAAACTAAGCTCATAAAGGACAAAAATGAAATATTATATCGGTTTATCATTAGCATCAGGTTCAAGTATGGATTCAGGACTTGCAATTTTTGATGACAGCAATAACTTAATTATGGTCGATAAGCTATACAAAATGAACGACATAATACATTTTTTTGATAACTATTCTTCAACAAAAGATTCGGAAATTTGCGTGTCAATGGCGTGGGACAAGACCATGCTTAACGGCAAATGGAGAATTTTGTCAAAACCGTATCAAATGGTTTCAACAAATAAATTAATTCCAAATCAGGACAACTGGACCCAGCGTTACGCAACACGAGGAAGCGAATACTTTAACAGCCTGATAACACAAGGAATAAACCTAAATCGTTTTGAAATATATTTAACAAGACAAAGTATGCACCTAAATTCCTGCTATTTGGAACGTTCACCTACAGACTGTAAATTTTTGCAGCAAACCCTCACCAACGAATGGGGGATAGAACTTCCGCAAAACATGATGCCAATGTCACAATTAGAGGCAATTGTCGGTGCTATTCTTGCAAAAGAAAATTACAAAAATAATCACAATATCAAAGTAATATCAAACTTCAGAGGTCAAAAAGTTATTGACGTAATCAAAAATCCAAACCTAATCGAAGTTTGTTAACTCACAAAATTTAACATCAAGAGCATCAGCTATTGCAAATAACTTTTTAAGACTAATATTTTTCTGACCTCTCTCAACCCTTGTAACATACTCACGAGAAAGGTCTACGAGTTCTGCCAGCTTTTCCTGAGATAAGTTTTTCTTCTGGCGGAATTTTGCAATATTTTGTCCTAAAATCTTCAACCTTGACATGTGACCTATTTTGCCCTAAAGTAATAAACATGTCAGTGACCTATTTGTCCAAGGTTAAAAAGGAGGATATATGACAACAAAAGCCTTTACACTTGCAGAAGTCCTAATTACTTTAGGAATTATCGGTATAGTAGCGGCATTAACATTGCCGACAATAGTGCAAAAACAGAATAAAAAAAGCCTTGAAGTTGCATTCAAAAAAGCATACGCTAACTTTTACAATGCCTACAATAAAGCAAGAATAAACGAACCTCCGCTATGGGATGAAACAAATGACATAAATCCTGAACCTGAACTTGCAAAAGCTATTTATGCAGAATACAAATATATAAAAAAAATAAACAAAAAAGATAATGAAAAATATATAAACCATGTAAAAACATACACCTTAAAAAAAGGAGAGTTTCCCGAATGCAGTCAGATATTCAGAAACGAAGGAAGTGTAATAACACCTGACGGCAGTGCAGTTTCAGTTTCTCAAAACTGTGGTACAAACTGGGTAGTAATAGACACTAATGGACTTTACAAGGGTCCAAATGCTTATGGACACGATTTATTTATATTTACTATAAGTCAACAAGGTATTTTCCTGCCGGCAGAAAAAGAATCAGAAGGAGCTTATGACGAAGAAGGCAACAGACTTCCGGGCTATAATGATACGGAAGAAACAAGAAACAAATGCTCCAAGAATAGCGTTTCCAGAGTAAATGGAGTAACATGTACAAAATTTGCATTATCAGATACCTGTCCGGATAATCCTAAGAAGGGTTACTGGGAATGCCTACCTTAATTGATTTATAAATTTAATTACCTGAAGATGAATAGCTTCTATAGATTGGGTTGCATCGATAACTTTCACTCGCTCAGGCTCTTGTTTTGCAATTTGCAGATATCCGTTTCTTACACGATTGAAAAATTCCATGCCCGAACTTTCCATTCTGTCTTTTTCATTGCCCACACGAGCCATAGAAGTTTCTATATCAATATCAAAAACAAAAGTTAAATCAGGTTTACGCCCGCCGGTCGCAATATCATTCAGCGAATTAATCCTTGTTAAATCAAGTCCTCGTCCATACCCCTGATAAGCAACCGTACTGTCGGTATGTCTGTCACAAAGGACAATTTTACCAGAAGCAACAGCAGGTTTAATAATAACATCCATGTGCTGCGCTCTGTCAGCAAGAAATAAAAAAGCTTCTGCCTGTGAAGATACTTCCCCATCATAATTCAGCAAAATATCGCGGAGTCTTTCACCCAGCCCCTTCGCACCGGGTTCTCTGGTAACAACAACGTCAATACCGTTTTCTTTCAAATATTTAGCCAACATCATAAGTTGTGTAGTTTTTCCACAGCCGTCAGCACCCTCAAATGTTATAAATAAACCTCGTTCCATAATATTTCCTTTATAAAAAGAGTATAAAATATCAAGAAATATTTTCAATATAAAAATGTGGACAGAAGATGTTCATTTCTTTCTCTTTTATTGCGTGTAAAAGAGAAAGAAATGAACCAAAGAAAGAGAAAAACGCTAACTTCACAGCATCGCAAAGCGATGCTAAAAATCAAATAGCTGTCGTTAAATGCGAACGCATTTAACCGTTCCAGCCTCACTATCGCACAATAAATTGTGCACGTTCGGCAAATTTTAGCGAGCGTGTGCGAAGCACGATAGCGAGCAAAGAGGTGAAAAGCAAAGCTTTTCACTACATCAATTTGGTTTTGCAATGCCAGAATGGCATTGCTCTAACGGTAGCGTGTTTTTCTTTTTCGGTTCACTTTTTCTTTTTGCTTCGCAACAAAAAGAAAAAGTGAACAAAAGCTCATAGCATACAAAAGTTGGAACTTTCCCATACTAAAGTATGAATTTTTGTAAAAATCATTAAAGATTTTTCCTTGTTGTGCCGTATGTAATATCAAAAGCATGCAAGTAGAATGAAAAATTCATGAAAAATAAAGAAGAGAAAAGCGGAGTTTCATTATTTGGACAATCAGAATTTCTTATCGGCAGTGATCCGATTGAGGAAATTTTCGCACTTAACCTCGGAGATTTCATATCAGAACACCTTATTTCTGAAGACTTAGCAAAGAAAATAGGTTCTAACGTTAAGGATAAAAAAGAAGGTTTAAAAAACCAGTTAAAAGAGTTAATCTCCATTTATTCTCTCAAAAATACGCTTTGCGTACTGAATTTTGATACAAAAGAAGATTACGCAATTTACACATCTATTGCGCACTCAATCTGCCGCATGCTGGAAATCGAGAAATGTAATATTTACCTTTCGTATGAATTTACAAAAGGAATTGATAACGATAACGATTTAGTACTTGTCGGCACAACAATGAAAAGCTTAAAGTGCAAAGGATTTAATCTCGATGATAATTCTATAGTAAGCGTTGCCTACAGAGAGCAGGAAACAATTACAGAAAATCATGTAACAGCCGTATCAATGCATTGTAATTCAAGAAATGTCGGGGTAATAGTTATGGAAAGCCCTGATGATATACAAAAAGAATACATAAACCTTGTCGAAAGTATAGCAAATCTCTTTGCTACATCAATGACACTTCAAGGCGAAATTGATACAACAAATAAACTTATAGATGATGAAACATCAAGTGTTAGCGATTTACAACACGAGAGAGCCGAATTAACAGCACTTATCGGCGATTTATGCGATTATCAGCAGGAATTTGTGGAAAATCTTGCCAATGCCGTTGACGCAAAAGGTCAGTATAAAGTTTCACACTCTAAAAACACGGCAAATCTTGCACGTCAAATCTGCCGGGAATTAGGATTAAACGAAAAAACAACCGATTTAATCTACTATGCAGGACTACTTCAAAATATCGGAAAAATAACACTTTCTGAAAAAATATTCGCAACAAACGGCAAACTGTCACCTGAGGATTTAAAGAAAATCCAAAACCACTCAAACATCGGGGTAAATTTACTTATGAATATAAACTTCCTCTCAGAAGTTGTCCCTTATATTAACTACCAAAAAGAACGGGTAGACGGTTCCGGTGAACCTGAAGGATTAAAAGGTCAGTCAATCCCGCTGGGTTCAAGAATAATTGCTGTAGCTGATGCTTACAGCGCAATGACATCTGACAGACCATACAGAAAAGCAATGCCGCAGGAAAAAGCACTTTCTATTATAAAAGAAGAAGCAGGCAAAAAATGGGATGTTGACGTTGTAAATGCACTTGAACAGAGCCTAAAATAATTAGAGATAATTACATATACTAAGGAGCCGTCTGTGAAAATTATCACAGGCTGTTTCTTGTTTAAAATTATAAAAAATAGTTTATAATAGTAAATAAATATACAATGAATAGAATGGAGGAAACGATGAAAACGCTTGATACAACTGAATTTGCACAGAGGGGGGGGGGGCAATAGAATACAAACAGCCTTTCCATTAGCAGAAGTATTAATCACACTTGGTATTATTGGTGTAGTTGCGGCAATGACACTTCCCGCATTAGTCGACAAGTATAAAGAAAAAGTATTAGTAACACAAGTAAAAAAAACTTACTCAGAATTTCAAAATGCACTCAAAATGTATGCCGCAAAAAATGAATGCTCCGATATCGCCTGTATTTCAGATGTAAACAGCACATCTGAAGAACTAACAATGAAAATATATAAAACGTTTTCAGGAGCTAAGTTTTGTGAAACAAAAAACAATAAAGAGACTTTATGTAAAAACATCGCAATAAAAGGAAGAAAACCAATAAATAACGGGTCAGGTCAAACCGGATACGAGAGTAATTTTTCCAGACCATACATTATCACTACAAGCGGAAGTGCAATTAGAAGCATACAATATAATCAATGTCCAAGAGATATTCAAGAGAAAATCACAGATAAAAATGGAAATTTCGTTGATAAAGACAACGATGGAAATCCAGATACAAGAACTGTTACAATTTATAACTGTGCAACGTTCTATTTAGATGCAAATGGCACGCAAAACGGTCCTAACCAGTTTGGAGCAGATATTTACGCCATAGATATACTTAGTAACGGTAAAATAAAACTTGGATATAATCTTGGTAAAACACTGACAGAAGATAAACTCTACTACACACCATACAACATCGGGGTTGAAATGAAATGATTTTCATAATAAATTTATTATCGAAAGGAAAATTTCATGAAAATAGCCATATATCCGGGAAGCTTCGACCCGATTACCAAAGGACATCTTGATATTCTAAAAACAGGTGCTGAAATTTTTGACAAAGTCATTATCGCAGTTGCCCGAAATTCTGAAAAAAAAGGATTTCTAACAGTTGATGAACGGGTAAAACTTATAAATGAAAGTATTAAAGACATAGAAAACGCAGAAGTTGACAGCTTTGAAGGACTTACTATCGAATACGCAAAAAAACACGATGCTAAAGTTTTGATAAGAGGTCTGCGTGCTGTTTCTGATTTTGAATACGAACTACAGCTTTCTCAAGCTAACAGCGCACTCTACAGCGATATAAAAACAGTATTTTTAACTACTAAACCAAAATACAACTTTATATCCTCAAGCACAATTAAAGAAATTTACCTGAATAACGGCGATATTTCAAAATTCGTACCCGAACCTGTCTATGAATATTTGAAAACCCGTAATGTATCTTAAAATATAAACTTATAATTTGACAATTATTCTGCGCTTATGTAGAATAATATTATTAGAAAGGTATATGTGAAACCATGCAGCAAAATGGAGTATTTGATTTATTAAAAATGTTGGAATTATCCATAGACGAAAGTTTTCCGATAATTCCGGGACGATATGTGGTTGTAAAACCTAAAGAAATTGAAACCTTAATTGACAGAATATACGCATCTTTACCGGTAGAAGTACAGGAAGCAAGAGCTTTCTTGCGTCGCAGAGATGAATTGCAGCTTGAAGCACAACAAAAAGCTGAAAAAATTATTGCCGATGCTCAAATGGAAGCTGACAGAAAATTGTCAGAAGCTGACTTTATAAAAGCTGTAGAACGTGAAGGTATCAGAATAAGAAACCAGGTTCAAGAAGATTGCGAAGAAATAAAAAGAAAAGCACTTGAAGATGCCGAAAATATAAGAATGCAAGCTACCGAAGATGCAATGAAAACAAAAGAAGGTGCTGAAATTTACGCAGAACAGGTACTTACAAATCTGGAGAAAGATTTGGCTCAATTACAGCAAGTAGTGAAAAACGGACAAGTTTACATGGAAAAACTTCGCTCCGAGTCTTACGGAAGCAGCTATGATTCAAATTATTCATCTTCCGCTAACGCAACAAGCAACTATGTTATAAAATAAATATTCAAAATAAATAACCAAAAAGACCGATAAAAATCGGTCTTTTTTAATTCTTATAGATTGTTAACAAATAGTTTGCTTTTTATTTTGTTTGTTTTATTATGTTAGCATAAGCCGAAAAAATAGAATGTGATAATTTCACATTCTATTTTAAAAAGCTCACAAAAAACTAAAATTCAAAATAAAAAGGAAATAAAAACAATGGGTATCAAAGGAAAAAATGACAGAATGGTAGTTCTTGCATGTGAAGATTGCAAAGAAAGAAACTACACAACAACAAAAAACAAAAAAAACATTAAGGAAAGACTTGAGCTAAGCAAGTACTGTCCAAAATGTAAAAAACACACAACTCACAAAGAAACTAAGTAGCCGAATTTTCGGTAGAGTGAAGCGCAGCGAAACTCGTAACGTCCGAAGCTCCGATTGAGCAATTGCAAATTTATTAAGAATTTACAACAGCGCAAAATAGGAGCCGGACTGCCGAATAATTCGGGTGTGCAGGATGTGCAAAGAACAGGCGTCCTTAGTTCAGTTGGTAGAACGTCGGTCTCCAAAACCGGATGTCGAGGGTTCGAGTCCTTCAGGGCGCGATTTATTAAAAGGAAAATAATATGGATCCGAAATTAGAATCAATGGTAAATTCAATACAATCATACTTTAGAGGTGTAAGAACCGAATGGGGTAAGATTAATTGGCCGGAAAAACGTCAGGTTGTAACTGAAACAGTTTTTGTTGTGGTTATAGTATTTGTATTTACTGTTGCAGTCTATTTGATGGACATAATCTTTAAAAATATATTTGGGTTACTTAAGTAACATCGCAAAGTATTTGCATACAAAAGATAAGGTGGCTTATGACTAAAAAAGAAAAATCTATGGAAGAAGAATTGAACGAAGATAAACAGCGTGAAGCTGAAGAAGTTCAAGCCAAAGAAGAAGCTAAACAATCAAAGAAAAACCAGAAACGCTGGTATATTGTCCATACATACTCAGGTCACGAAAACAAAGTAAAAGTGAACCTTGAAAAACGTATTGAATATATGAACATGGGCGAAAAAATCTTCCGTATCGAAGTTCCGCAAAAAACAGTTACCCAAATGAAAGGCGGGAAAAAACAAGAACGTGAAGAAAAAATATTCCCGGGCTATGTTCTCGTTGAAATGATTATGGATGAAGACAGCTGGTATGTTGTAAGACACACTGCAGGCGTCACAAAATTTGTAGGTTCTGCAAAACGTCCTATCCCTGCAAAAGATAGTGAAATTAAGAAAATTATTAATCGTTCAACATCAACTGCACAAAAAATTGAACTTGATGTTAAAGCAGGTGAAAAAGTCAGAATTATATCAGGACCATTTGCAGACTTTATCGCAGATATCATTGAAGTTTATCCTGACAAATCTAAACTTCGTGCAAATGTTTCTATCTTCGGACGTGAAACTCCGGTTGAATTGGAATACAAACAGATTAATAAATTGTAATTTTAAGTAGAGTGAAGTAAGCATAGCGTGCGAAACTCATACAAACAGAGTCTCTTATGAACGGGACAAATTACAATAAACAAATAAAATTAAAACAACAGTACAAGAACGTGGAAGGATTTTTGCTAGAGTCGGCAAAAACCGCTATCACCACAAAAGGAGAAAAAAATGGCTAAAAAAGTAGTAGGAAAAATCAAGCTTCAAATTGAAGCAGGTAAAGCAAATCCATCACCACCGGTTGGTCCTGCATTAGGTCAGCACGGTGTTAACATCATGGATTTCTGTAAACAATTCAACGCTAAAACAGAATCACAAGCAGGATACATCATTCCGGTAATTATTGATGTTTACGAAGACAGAAGTTTTTCTTTCGTAATCAAATCACCACCGGCTCCTGTATTGATTAAAAAAGCATTGAACTTGTCAAAAGGTTCAGCTGCTCCAAATAAAGATAAAGTTGCTGAAATCACAAGAGAACAACTTGAAGAAATCGCAAAAATTAAAATGAACGACCTTAACGCAACAACTATGGATGCTGCAGTGAAAATGATTGCAGGTTCTTGCAGAGCTATGGGCGTTACTGTTAAAGAAGGTTAGTAAATGGAAGGAGTGAAAAACTCCGTTAACACCATGAAAGGAAATTAAAAAATGTCAAAATTAACTAAAAAACAAAAAAAAGTGCAGGAAATGCTTGCAGACTTTACACAACCGTCTACAGCAGTTGATGCATTGAAAAAATTACAAGAAATATCAAAAGAAACTTCAAAATTCAACGAAACAGTTGAATGCCATATGAGATTAGGTATCGATGTTCGTCAAGCAGACCAACAAATCAGATCAACAGTTGTATTGCCTGCTGGTTTAGGTAAAACAATTAGAGTTTGCGTTATCGCAAAAGGTCCTAAAGCTAACGAAGCAAAAGAAGCAGGTGCTGATTTTGCAGGAGCTGAAGAAATTATCGATAAAATTTCAGGCGGCTGGTTTGAATTTGACACCCTTATTGCAACCCCAGACTGTATGGGTATGTTAGGTAAATTAGGACGTGTTCTTGGTCCTAAAGGCTTGATGCCAAACCCTAAAACTGGTACAGTTACAATGGACATAGCTAAGGCTGTTAAAGACGCTAAAGCTGGTAAAGTTGAATTCAGAGCTGATAAACAAGGTATGATTCACTGCCCTATTGGTAAAGCAAACTTCTCTAATGAAGACCTTGTTAAAAACTATGCAACTTAGGCAGATGCAATTCTAAGAGCAAAACCTGCTTCTGCAAAAGGAACATTTGTTAAATCAGTTTACCTTGCAACAACAATGGGACCTGGTATTAAATTAGATCCTAAAAACTTTGCAGCTGAAGTAAAAGAATTGGTTTAGTACAATATCCAAAAAAGAAAACACCTGACATAAGTCAGGTGTTTTTTATATTACAAAACCGCTAAGATTAACTTTTTAATAAGCCCCAATTGTTCCGGAGTTGCCAGAGTTAACATATCGTTAATTTCATATTTCAAAGTATCACTACTAACATTATTATCAAATTCTAATAAATCATTAGGAGTAACACCAAAAGCTGCGCAAAATTTCAACAGAGTAGTAACTGTAGGCAACCCATCACCAGCTTCGAGCCTTGCGATATGCCTGACATCTAAATCAACCATTTCTGCAAGTTTTTCCTGCGTAATACTTTTATATTTCCTTAAACTTTTTAATTTATTAGCAAAAGATTTTTCCAACACTTGAAACCTCCATTATTAAGCCTACCTGTATTAATAAATAGTTTTAATGTTCTTTTTATCTTGACAACATGCTAAAAATGTCATATAATATAAATAAATTTTGCTTTGGAGGTCATATATGAAAGCGGAAGTCGGATTTACATTAGCGGAAGTACTTATAACACTTGGAGTTATCGGAATAGTTGCCGCAATGACATTGCCTGCGTTAGTTAAGAACTATCAAAAACACGAAATAGAAACTCAACTAAAAAAAACATATTCTGATCTTGAAAACATGATAAAAAGAGCTGAAGTAGATAATGAAAGCTTTGAATATTGGGATTTTACAAATTCACGCTGGTATGACAAATATTTTCAGCCCTACCTAAAAGCATCGTCTTGCAAGGGGAAAAATATAAATTACTGTTTTTTATCATACGGTAATAGTGATTTAAGAGTTTTTCGTAAAGCCAACGGAACCCTGATTGACGGAAACGAGGGTCACTGGGCGGTAGCACCCAAATATATGTTACCTGATGGACGCGCAATATTAATCGAACCAATATTTGATTCATCCTTTAACAGAAACTGGTCATATCTTAATATAGTAGTTGATGTTAACGGAGCAAAAGGACCATGTGTAATGGGCTGGGATGTTTTCTTATTTACATTATTTAATTATGAAAGAGGCGGAATTAAACACAAAGGGCTAAAACTTGGTAGTATTGGAGGCGGGGACGGTGCTTACAAATGTCCTAGCGAACGAATTAAAAAAGAATGTATCTATAGCGGTTATGATTGCGGGCTGCTAATCCAACGCAACAATTGGAAATTTCCAACTGATTACCCTATAAAATTTTAAACTATTAAATATATTGAATTGACCGACAGTAAATTTAATGATTTAATTATCTTATGAATTATATATTTTATTTTCTGATAGTAGTATCGATAATAGCAGGCGCAATAAACGGGAAACTTTCCGATGTAGTGAACGCGATATTACAGGGCGCAGAGTTATCTGTAAAAGTTGCATTTTCGCTCATTGGGATTATGGCATTCTGGCTTGGAATGATGAAAATTGCAAAACAGTGCGGGCTTATCGAATTAATCGCAAAACTAATAAAACCAATCACCAAACGTTTATTTAATGAAATTCCGGAAAATTCACCCGCAATCGGTGATATTGCGATGAGTTTTTCAGCAAATGCATTCGGATTGACAAACGCCGCAACCCCAATAGGTATAAAGGCAATGGAAGAACTACAGCACCACAATAAAGATAAACAATCAGCATCAAATTCTATGTGCATGTTTCTTGCAATGAACACAGCCGGCTTTCAACTTATCCCAGCAACAGTAATCGCAGTTCTCATTGGAATTGGATACAAAAATCCTACGTCAATAATTGCGCCAACCCTTCTTGTTACATCAATTGCGTTTATCAGTGCAATTATATTAGCCAAAATTTTCCAAAAATACTGGAAGACGCAAAAAAACGGAGGTGAAGAATAATGTTTCAATCGACAATGAACATCATTTCACTCTGGGCGCTTCCGGCAATAATCATTTTAATATTGACAATGGGTTTAGTAAAAAAAGTTCCTATATACGAGGTTTTTACAGAAGGCGCAAAAGAAGGCTTTAAAGTTTCAGTAAACATTATCCCTTATCTTGTTGCTATAATTGTTGCAATATCAATGCTTAGAGCATCAGGGATAATTGAACTCGGAGAACACATCTTATCGCCTGTTCTTGCGCATTTAAACATCCCTGCGGATGTTATTCCGATAATGCTTGTACGCTCACTCTCTGGCTCCGCAGCCCTGGGAATTTTCTCAGATATTGCAAACGTTCTAGGACCTGATAACTATGCAACAACGCTTGCTGCCGTAATGGTTGGAAGCAGCGAAACAACATTTTATGTTCTGGCAGTGTATTTTGGAGCTGTTGGAATAAAAAAGTTACGTTATTCTCTGATTGTTGGTCTTCTGGCAGATTTAATCGGCATTATAGCTGCAATTACAGTGTGTAATTGCATGTTTCTACACTAAACACTAGCTCAAAATAGGACAATTGACACAATTTTTATCTTCAAAAAAAAATACCCGATCGGGTAATTGTATTTTTAACACTTATAAGGTTTAATAATCCTTGTAAAGATAAATCTTTTTCATACTTCCAGCTATTCTTAATTCCAACGAGCCTTTTTAAGGCTCTTTTTTTTCCCTATATATTTACGCTTTTGCTATTAAAAAACAGAGAACCAAACTTTCGTTCAATTCTCTGTTTCTAATTTTAGTGCTGGCAACGAGCTATCTTCCCAGGCGGTGGCCCGCCAAGTATTTTTACCGCTATGAGTCTTTACGACCGTGTTCGGGATGGGAACGGGTGGTTTACTCACGCTTGGTCACCAGCGAATCTTTCGCTTTACGCTGGAAATTGCATAATAATTATAAGCTTTCGCAATCAACAACTTTCTTCACTCGGATTATTCGGGTTTACGAAATTCTTCATTCCTCTTCTTAAATACTCCGTATTTAATCCGTTTCATCGAATTTCTCCTTCTCTCGAGTTTCATTCGCTTCGCTCATTTCACTCTACCGAAAATCCGTTTAGGAAAAGCCCTCGTCCTATTAGTATCAGTCGGCTGAAAATGTTGCCACTCTTACACCTCTGACCTATCAACCACGTAATCTGCGTGGGGACTTACTAGCTTGTGCTATGAGAGATCTTATCTTACGGTGGGCTTCGTACTTATATGCTTTCAGCACTTATCCGCTTGGAACACAGCTACCGGGCGTTTACCGCTGGCGCGATAACCCGTACACTGGAGGTCCCCTCTTCCCGGTCCTCTCGTACTAAGGAAGACTCCGTTCAAATCTCTTGCGCGTATACCGGATATGGACCGAACTGTCTCACGACGTTCTGAACCCAGCTCGCGTGCCGCTTTAATGGGCGAACAGCCCAACCCTTGGAACGTACTACCGCTCCAGGATGCGACGAGCCGACATCGAGGTGCCAAACCTCCCCGTCGATGTGGACTCTTGGGGGAGATAAGCCTGTTAT
>USHE01000008.1 GCA_900554385.1 uncultured bacterium
GGTGCTGCTGCCGCATCTTCTCTCACAGGATCTCTTGCTGGTGCGGATAAGGCAGCGGCTGCTTTGTTAAAACAATCCGGTGTAATCAGAGAATTTTCTTTGAAAAACCTTTTCTCAACCGCAAAAGTTTTTGCTAACTGCCCTATTCCAAAAGGTGACAGAGTTGCAATTATTACAAACTCAGGCGGCCCTGGTATTATGGCAACAGACGCTGTTTGCGAATACGGTATGCAAATGGCTAAAATCTCTGATGCAACAAAAGATAAATTGAGAAGCTTCCTTCCTTCAGCAGCCTCAGTTAAAAACCCTATCGATATGATTGCTTCTGCACCTATCGAACACTACAAACAAACTCTTGAAACAGTTATTGCTGATGAAAATGTCGATATGATTATCGTAATCTATCTTCCGTTCCTTGGCTTGAAAGATATCGATGTTGCTCAGGCTTTGATGGAAATTAAGGCTAAAAACCCTCAAAAACCTGTCATCGGTGTATTCATGACTAAGAATGAATTCTTCTCAAAACTTTCTGATATGAATGTTAATATGCCGTTCTTTATGTACGCAGAAGAAGCTGCTGACGGTTTGAACAGATTAAATCAACAAAGACTCTGGATGGAAAGACCTGAAGGTAAAATTCCTTGCTACGATGTAGACAGAGAAAAAGTTGAAAAAATCATTAAAGGTTCTCTTGCTGAAGGTCGCGCTCAATTGACAACTTTGGAATCTATTGATGTTCTTCAAGCTTATGGTATCAGAGCTTGTAAATACGGTTTGGCAACTAATGAAGACGAAGTTGTTGAACTCGGAAATTCAATCGGTTACCCTGTTGTAATGAAAATGACTTCAAAAACTACTTCACACAAAACTGATGTTGGCGGTGTTGTTGTAAATATTAAATCAGAAGAACAATTGAGAAAAGAATACAAAGGTTTGCTGGAAAGACTTGAAGCAAAAGGCTTGTTAGAAGGTCTTGAAGGCGTAATCATTCAAGAAATGGTTAAAGGCTCTCGTGAAATGGTTTGCGGTATCGCAACAGATCCTCAATACGGACCTATGATGATGTTCGGTTTGGGCGGTGTATTTGTTGAAGTTATGAAAGATGTAACTTTCAGAATTGCTCCTTTGACAGATGTTGATGCTGAAGAAATGATTAAATCAGTTAAAGCATACAAATTATTAGAAGGCGCAAGAGGTACTAAACCGGCTCAGATTTCTCAAATTCAGGAAACACTTTTGAGATTATCTCAACTCGTTAATGATTTCAAATTCATTGATGAATTGGATATTAACCCGTTGTTAATTTCAGAAGCTACCGGAGAAGGTATCGCAGTTGACGGACGTATTAAAGTAAGAATGGAAGAAGCTAAAACAGCTTTGGGATGTTCTTGCGGATGTACTTGTTCTTGCTGTAAATAATTTTATTTAAGCATTAAACTGCCGGTCTATTTTGACCGGCAGTTTTTACCCCTTGTAAATTTATATATTGGAGAGTTTGATGATTAAAATATACCCCAGAATAATGGCAGCTATTTCTGCTACGCAGGATAGAAAATATATTAACAGATATGCTGCCGGCAAAATTAAGGAGCCTGATCGTTACTATAATATTCTTGTCAGTAAGTCCGGTCCAAAAGCTGTAACTATTAAGTCAAAGATTAGTAGCTGGATAAAGGCTTATAACAATAATATGGAAAGAATTAATTAAGTAGAACGTATAGAGGCTCAGTTCAAATCTAAAAAATAAATAAAAATATATTAACCTTTTTATATGGTGATATGTAATTGTAAATTTTTCTTAAAGAACTAACAAAAAATATCTTTAGCAACATAATATAATCATGTGGTCAAAATAAAAGGGTTAGTGTATGAAAGTTTCTAATATAGGTTCAACTGTAACTCCCCATTTTACGGGAGAAAAGACTAAAAAAGCGATGAGAAATACTGCAGGTGCAGCCGCAATTGCGATTGCTTCCGCAATGCCAATGGAAAAGGCTGATGCTCAGTATTTCGTTCCGCCGCCGCCTATTCCGCCGATAACCTATTACCAAGGGTATATTCCGCAGACTGCTTATGATGTGCCGGATTGTTTTATTTACGGTGATGTAAGAAATTTTGATTATGACAAATCCTTGAGAGAAACTTTTAATGATATAGATAATCAAGGTAGGAAAAACGGCTTTTTAAGTGTGAATGAAGTTGTTGCAGCAGACAGAGAAAACTGGAATGCTACACACTTATATCCGTATAATTCATACCAGCTTAATCGTACGGTAAATGCGTTTAATCTGGTGTCAGCCATGTATAACGAGGAAGGCTCAAGCCCTAATACAATAAATTTTCGAGAATATTCGAAAATTATGAAAGATTATATGAAAGCAAGAAATGTTAATGCATTCTTTAATCTGTTAAGGATAATAACAGTTCCACGTATAGTTTGTCCGCCGCCACCGCCTCATCATCACCACCATCATCATCATAGATATTGATGATGAAATTTAACGGTTAATATCCTATTGCCCAATTGACAGTAGATGTTTGGTGCTTTTGAGGTTCTACTGCTATACTTGCGGCAACCGCAGGAACTTCAATAACCTTCGCTGCTTTTTGAAGCAGGTTATACTGAGTCATTCGGTTGTCAACATTGTTAAATGATTTTAGTCTGTCTAAGTTATTTTGGAGTTCGGCATTTTCATCGTTCAATGTTGTAACCTGACGGCTGAGAGTATTAAGGGTAATTTCATTACACATTTCAAAGTAGTAGCTGACGAAAGCGAGCAAAACGAACACGCCTAAAATTCCGCATAAAGTTGTATTTACTTTTCTAATAGCCATTTCTTTGTAAATGTTCTCCTTGTGAAAATAACCTTGAATTACCGGCGTTTGCTGTATCGGATTTTCCGCGTAACCCTGCTGTGCATCATAAGAATAATTAATATCTTGTCTTACTCTCGCTGTATTCAATTTCGTTCCCCAAATTCTTTGTTTTAACCAATCATCCCAACATTAGTTTATACATCTTGCAATTCTTAATTTCGCGCTTCTTGAAGGTGGATTTTCAGAAATTTCTTCCTCTGATGCGGTAATCGGTTTTTTGTTAACAAGTTCCAATTTTGGCGGCGGGCATGTGCAAATCATTTGATTTTTCTCGCAATGACACCGCTGTGAGTGGTATTTGAATAAGTGTTTCACTATCCTATCCTCCAAAGAGTGAAAACTTATTACACTTATTATAGCACCAACGTCAAGTAAATCCAACACATCATTTAACGTATTTTTAACATTTTGTAACTCTTGATTTACTTCAATTCTGATTGCCTGAAATACTCTCGTAGCCGGATGAATAGTTGATTTAACATGCGGGGTGCAATTTGTAATTAAATTTGCAAGTTCTGTTGTTGTTTCAAGCTTTTTGAGTTTTCGTTGTTCTGTAATCGTTCTGGCAATGCGTTTTGAGAACCGTTCTTCCCCGTATTCCGAGAAAATACGGACTAATTCCTGTTCGCTGTATCCGTTAACCACGTCATAAGCGGAAAAATCAGCATCCTGATTAAATCGCATGTCAAGCGGAGCTTCTTTTGAAAAAGAAAAACCTCTTTCCGCTTTATTGAATTGGTGATAAGACGCTCCAAGGTCAAAAAGCACGCCCCCGTTGATTTTTTCAATACCGAGAGAATGTAAAACTTTTTTAATATTTGTATATGAATTTTTTACAATTATTAAGTTTTTGTAATCTTTTAATCTTGCTGAAGCAGCCTCAATTGCATCATCGTCAACGTCAAATGAAATTAACCTTCCGTCAGGCGAAATTCTTTTGAGTATAAGTTCGCTGTGTCCTCCTCCTCCGAGAGTACAATCCACGTATACGAGGCCGTTTTTGCATTCAAGTGCATCAACAGCCTCATTTTTCATAACTGTATAGTGCTTAAATTCCATAAGAAAATTTTAGCACAAAATTTTACATAAGTGCAAAACCTTCTAGTCCATAGTCATCAAATATTTCAAGAAATTTGTTGTAGGTGAATACTTGAGTATTACCATTTTCATCAGATATTTCAATTAATTTGTCTGCTTCTTGGTTTTCAATGGCTTGTGCCATAGTTTCAATTTCATTTTCTGTTTTTTCGTTTGTTGAAATAAATTGTATATCCATAATTTTCTCCCTGTCAGCTAAATCTGGTGTAAAAAACCTTCCATACCCTGCTCGTCGTATATTTTTACGAAATTTGCATAGGTATAAATTTTAGTGTTTTCCGGTTTGTTTTGATCCCTAACGAGAATTCTGCCATTACTAATTTTTGAATCAAGAGTGTTAATGAAATTAACCATAGAAGTGATGTAATGTTCGTTAGCGAGTTCATCTACCGTCACATTTTTTAGAAAGTGAAAATCTCTTTCGTTAAATACAGTCTGTTCGCTCATAAGTTTACTCCTTGTATAAGCTGATGTGCTGTATCTGCTGTTACGGACTTCTTTTTTATTTTCTTTAATTTTTTGTTGATTTTGTAACGAAAAATTTACAATAAAAAACCCGCCTTTTATTGGCGGGTTTTTAAAGTGCTTTTATTTAAATTGGTTATTTAATTGCGTGTTTTACACGGTTAAATGTTTTATCTTTGCCGATAATTGCAAGGATAGCCGTCATATCAGCCCCGCAAATTCTGCCTGTAACTGCGGCTCTTATTGCCCACATTGTAACCTTAGGTTTAACGCCTTTTTCTTTATAGTAGGCTCTGAAAGCTTCAAGTTTTTCGTGAAGATTTTCTTCTGTCCACTCCCAGTCTTTGGCTTGTTCCAAGAATGTTTTCAAAACGTCTTGAGAAACTTCTGTTGCAATAGTATCGGTTGCTTTTTCGTCAAACTCAACTCCTTCTCCAAAGAAGTACGGAACTGCATCTGTTATATCAGAAAGCAGTGTCAGCGGTTCGTATGTAACTTCAACCATTCTTGTATATTGAGCATCAGTAAGTTCTGATAGGTCATATTTAGTTAAATATGGTTTTAATCTTTCTTTTAATTCTGGGATTGAAAGCATTTTTATGTAGTGGCTGTTCATCCAGTTGAGTTTATCGTATTCAAATATTGAGTTTGAAGAAGATATTTCGTGAATTCTAAAATCTGCTGCAATTTCATCAACTGTTTTGATTTCCTGTCCGTCAGAAGGCGACCAGCCAAGAAGTGCAACAAAATTGATAAGGGCATTTGTTAAGTACCCTTTTTCAACAAATTCTGAAACGGCAGTAGCGCCGTGGCGTTTTGAGAGTTTGCTTCTGTCAGGAGCAAGTATCATGCCTAAGTGTCCAAATTTTGGAACTTCTGCACCTAATGCTTCAAAAATCAAAATCTGTTTGAATGTATTTGAAATATGATCTTCTCCGCGGATTACGTGAGAAATTTTCATAAGCATATCGTCAATAACAACTGCAAAGTTGTAAGTTGGAGTTCCGTTAGATTTGAAGATTACGAAATCTCCGAGGAGGTCTGTATCCATGTGTAATTCACCTTTTACAAGGTCATCAAACTTGAGGATTGAAGACTCGTGAAAAGCTTTTTGAGCTTTAGAAATATTAAATCTAATGGCAGGTTTTCTGCCTTCTGCACGCAATTTAGCTTTTTCATCTTCGGTTAAATCAACACATTTTTTAGTATAAACGTAAGGTTTTTTATTTTTAGCGGCTTCTTCTTTTTCAGCTTCAAGTTCTTCCGGAGTACAGAAGCATTCATAAGCAAAACCTTTGTCTAAAAGTTCCTGAACGTATTTAGGATAAATATCAAATCTTTCTGATTGAGTATAAGGTCCGTAAGGCCCGCCAACATCGGGTCCTTCATCCCAGTTAAGTCCGAGGGCTTTTAAGCTGTCGAAAATGTTATCAATATAAGCCTGACTTGTACGTTCAGCATCAGTATCTTCAATTCTTAAAACAAATTTGCCGTTATTTTTCTTGGCAAAAAGGTAGTTGAATAAAGCAGTTCTTGCAGTTCCAACGTGTAAATTTCCGCTTGGTGACGGAGCTATTCTAACTCTGACTTCGTTCATTTTAAATCCTCGATTTCTTTTATATTTCGCACCTAAAATCGTATCACGCACAGGATTTAAATTCAAGGTTTAGTTAAGAATATACATAGGTGAACAGCCCCAGCCGGTTCCGTTTTTACAGTCTTCTTTGTAATTGTTTTTATTTATTAGTGTGCAGTATTCCGGACAGGCGTAGCCATTTACATTAAGACTATCGCCACGTTTTTTGAAAAAAGTAGGAGTAGATTCTTTATCAGGCAAAAAACAATAAAAAATATCTCTACCTATAGTATTTGGTTTTTTATAACCGTTTACGTCTATAAAAATTTGATTGACACTATTAAAATTTATTATTGCTCCATCTGGCAGAGAAAATGTAAATGCATGAAAAGCTGCATTTGTGTTCATGTCTTTACCCTGTTTGTCGTACCAATGTATGTGATTCTCTTTGCTTCCGTACCATGAAATTTCGCGTAAATTATACATACCTGCTAGATTGTTTATCTCACCTTCAACAGATAAAATTTTATCACATATTAAACCTGATTTAATAGCTTTTAATTGTTTTTGAACTTTGCAAACATATTTTGCCATATTTTGCCATTCTACCTGTTCATAGGTTGTACCCTCATCGGCATAAACTTTTAGCATAGCCTGACTTACTGCAGAATACTGTTTTTTAAATGCAGATTTGAATTGCTTGTCTTCAATTTTATTTATTACTGCCGGTAAAGTTATTGCCGCAACTATTCCTATAATGCCAAGAGTTATTAAGACTTCGGCTAAAGTAAACGCTTTTTTCATGTTTCCTCCATATCCTTAATTTAACATGTTGCACTTATTTTATCAAGTGTAAATCGCACTTATAATTAAATATAAAAATATGATATAGAAAAAGTTGTGTAAAATGCATTATACTTCTTGTATGTTTAAAGTAGAAAAAGAAGAAATGGTAAATAAAACATTCAGGCTGCCTGTTAGTCTGGTTGAGAAGCTTTATGGTGTTGCGCAAAACAAGGGAGTTTCGTTGAATAGTCTTGTACGTCAGTGTTGTGAATATGCCCTCAGTCAGCTTGTTGAAAATGAAGATAAATAATTGAATTTGTGCTATAATACTATTATGAAAAGAGCTTTATTAATTTTATTAGTATTAAGTTTTTTTGTCCCTCTAAGTTTTGCTGATGATATTGAGGCACCGCTTCCGAATATTTTTATATGGTCGCTTCCGGAAGATAAGGATGTTCCTGCTGATGAAATTACAAGTTCTAATGAAGATGAAGAAATTACTCTTATTCCGGAAACCGATAATGTCCCTGCGAAGGCGTATGCTGAATTTGTAGAAGATTGCGAGGATATTGTTTATTTGGAGGAGAATGATAACAATTATATTCTGAATTTACGTGTTCCGCAAAAATTCCATTCTTCAAGGCTGGTTGATAGTAAGAAAATTCAAGGGGTTAAGAGGTATTCTCTTTATAATCAGGAAGAATACAGTATATCTCCGCAATCGGTTCAGTCAGTTGCCAGAATGGGAAATTTTTCTCTTGGTACAATGTATAATTCAGGTATTGATAATGCACAGTTGGAGCGTTCTACTACTTTGTTTACAAGGTATGAGCATAAAAGATTTGCAATAAGTTCTGCTTATAAAAAAAATAATCTGACAACAAGAGGGCTTACTACAGATAATTTTTATATTGCGCCTGAATTAAAGCTGAATAGGGTATTTTCACTTTCAGAAGTGTTATCTACTGATGTTACAAGAAACAGAAGAAAGGGAGAGCTTGTTTTGTCGGTTTCTCCTCTAAAAGATGACAGAATGCGTCTTGAATTTGGAGCAGGAACTACTTATGATATTGATAATGATCGTTCCTGGTCGCAGGTTAGGTTTAATACAAAATTCCAATTGTAAATTTCTTAAAATATAATTGAAACACAACGTATTTTCTTTTATAATCAAAATACGTACAAGGAGTTTTCAGTGGACGAAAATATTGAAGAAAATTTTTCTATAGAACAGTCAGAAAGCGATAAGCCGCGGGTAAATTCTTTGGCTTCAAAATCACGCAAAAACAGCAAAAGGCATAAACGCAAAATAGGTGTGTATTATTCATTGTTGACGGTGGTTTTGTTGTTTTGCCTTGTGCAGGTCGGTTTTGGGGCAATATTGAATGTTTCTAAAATTATCGCATATAAGGCTAAGATTAATACAATGGAAAGAGTTCGAGATGAGGCTGAAAACAGAAATAGAGAATTGAAAAGTGACATAAAACAGTTCTCGAGAACATCAAGTTTGGAAGAAATTGCCAGAAATAATCTGAAAATGGCTGGCGAAGATGAAGTGCTTGTTTTGATTAACAATCCGAATGTTCAAAATCAGAAAGATAAGAAAATAAAACATAAGAAGAAAGCAGAAAATAAAGAAAAACGGAGCAATAATGCAAGAGAATAATGATGTAGTGGATTATATAAAGAGGGCTTTTGAATTAAAATCACAGGAATGCTATAAGCAGTCCATAGAAATGCTTTACAAAGCTCTTGAAATTGAAAATGATAATAACGAAATTCTTTATCAAATCGGAGAAGCTTATTTTTGTCTGCATAATTATGACCGTGCTGTTCAATATATTGACAAGGTTTTGTTGAATGATAATAACCATATTCCTGCTTTAAAACTGAAGTTCAATGTATATAAACGTCAGAATTCTTATGCCGAAGCATTAGAGTCGGCATTAAAAATTTATGAAATTGAAGAAAATTCATCTAATCTAAGACAGCTGATTAGTATTTTGGGTAAGTTAAACAGGCTTGATGAAATAGAAAAATATATTGGCAAAATGGATGAAAGTTGTTTGGCGGAATATGCTCTTGCTTGTTATCAGAATGGCAAGTTTGAGAGGGCAAAAGACATTATTTTAAATTCCGGTTTTGAGAATGATGACTGCAGGGTTCTTCTTGGAAAAATATATTTTGATGAAAATAATTTTGAAAAATCAAGAGAAATATTTAGTGCATTCCCGAAAACGACAAAAGATAGCGAAGTCTTGAATTATTTCGGTTTGTTTGCATTGGAAGATATGAAATTTATAGATGCAATAAAATATTTTTCTCAAGCTTCAAATATTTCAAAGAACAATCCTGTGTATTTTTATAATCTTGCGAATGCATACTTTTTTAACGGCTGGCAGGATGAGGCGGTTAATTCATACAAAAAAGCAATCGTGCTAGCTCCTGAGAATTTGGATTACAGGTATTCTCTGGCGTATTTGTATTATGAAATGAAAGATTACGAAAAAGCGCAAAAAGAGGTGGATTTTATACTTTCTCATAATGAAAAACATTATCAAACAAGAGTTCTTCAAGCATTGTTAAAGCTTTATAATAAGGATTATCTGGGGGCTCAGAAAATTCTTGAGGATAATATTACAGCGGGCTGTAATGATGATTTTACATTAATTTCTCTGGGTAAAGTGTACAATGAATTGGATAATTTCGAAAAAGCCGAAAATGTTATAAAAGAAGTTATTGAAAGAAATCCTGATAATATAAGTTACATAAGTGATCTGGCAGATGTCTACATAAAGGAAAAACGATATGATTCTGCGTTGGAACTTATTGAGAGTGTTATTAATTCTAACGAAAGATATATTTACGGGTATATTCTTGGGGCAAAAGTTTCATACCTTAAAGGTGATTTTGAGAAAACAAAAGAGTTCGCTCAAGATGCAATTTTTCTTGATATAAATTGTGCGGAAGGTTATTATTACCTAGCACTGGTAAGAAAAGAAGAAAAAGATTATGCTGAAGCTATAGAATGTATGAAACGTGCCATTATGTACGATTTGAATAATGCGAAGTATTATGCGGAAATGAGTACTCTTTATAAGCTTAATGATGATATAAAAACAGCACTTGAGTATATTAAAGAAGCTGAAAGTATTGATGGCTCAACAGAATATAAAATTTTGTACAAAGAACTTGCTTCATTAAACAGAGGAAAATAAAAATTTGATTTGTCCTGAAAAAATATATTATTATAATATAAGTAAGTGACAAATAATTGAACAAAGAATGGATGAAGGGGGTATCTTAGAAGTATGAAAATAAAGAGTTTTGTTAGTTTACTTTTGATAACGCAAATGTTTGTAACTGTTCCTGCATTTGCAAAAGCAAAGAAAAATGATATCGTAATTCCGAAGAATTTTCCTGCAAAATACACGGCAGAATATGTAGAACAGATTACTCCGGAATATAAAGCAGTCGGAAAAGATTTTATTTTTTACGTTGCGTTAGATATGCTGAAAGGAACAAACGGTGAATTTTCCCGCAAGGCAATTTTAGGAAATAACTTATCTCAAAAACCCGTGAAAATAGAATTTAAAGATTTAGGCTTGATTAATCCTGATTATGCATCTTTTGATGCATTGGGCTGGAAAAAGGGCAAGAATCTGTTTATATACATAAATCCACGCCACAAAGATGCACCTCCCGGAGCATTAGCCGCGCTTCTTTCTCACGAAGCTTTACATCAGGATGAATACAATTCTCTTGCGGAAGAAACTTATGCTTGGACAATGGAAGCGGCTGTATGGTGTGAAATCTTGAATGTATATCCGGAAAGTGATGAAAATCTCCATCCGCTTGTAACCAGAGAAAATACTCTAAAGAAGCTTTTTGAAAAAGGAAACTATACAAGTAAATATATTAAGAAAACCGTACACGCAAACGAAGGTAACAAAAATCTTCCATCAACATCTCCTGGATTTGAAGATTTGTAATGAATTTAAAAATCTGTCAAGCAGGATTACATAAAAAGTATATTGATTATAATTAATCATTGATGTTAAATAATCGTATGAAGAGAAAAGAATTATATATTTTTATTATTGTAGTTTTTGCATTGGTTGCGATGAACAAACTTGTTATGAATTCTCATAACAACAACCTCTATTCAGCTGATGATGAATTAATTAATAAAGATTATGTATCTTCTCAAAAACTTTTTGATAATGTTTGGAGTGAAGTTAGAGATAATTACTATGATTCAACCTTAAATCACCAGCAATGGCGTTACTGGCGAGAACATTATCACGGGAAAATAAAAACTGATGAAGATGTTAAAGTTGCAGTTGATACGATGCTTGCAAGCTTGGATGATCCATATTCACGCTATATGACTAAAAATGAGTATGCTGATCAGAATACATCGATAAATTCAAAAATTACCGGAATTGGTGTTAATATTGCAGCTATAGCCGGCAAAATCCAGATTATTAATGTAATAGACGGTACCCCTGCCCAGAGTGCAAATCTTCAAAACGGTGATATAATTCTTGATATCGATGGTAAGGATGCCAGCGGACTTTCTATTGCAGAGGTCGCTAATCTCGTTCGTGGTCCGGAAAATACTGTGGTAAAAATTACTGTTCTCAGGGATAAAGATAAGCTTTTAAAAAATGTAATGCGTAAAGAAATAAAAATACGTTCTGTTAAAAGTTCTGTGGATAAGAATATCGGATATATTCAAATTACCAGTTTTATTGGTTCTACGACACCTAATGAATTTCTTGAAGCATTGGAAAAAACAAAAAAAACAGACGGACTTATCATTGACCTGCGTGGGAATACAGGCGGGCTTTTGCCGAATGCCGTGTTTATTGCGAATTTATTTATTCCCGAGGGAAATCTTGTGAGTATAGTTGGGCGTAACGGTTATCGTTATGACATAAAGGCTCAGGATACGGATTTCGGGATTGAAAAACCTCTTATTGTTCTCGTGGATGGTGCGTCTGCATCTGCAAGTGAAATTCTATCAGGTGCGCTCAAAGATTACCATAAGGCAAAAATTGTAGGCACAAGAACTTATGGAAAAGGCATGGTTCAGAAAATTATACCTATGCAGAATGAAACAGGGTTAAATCTTACAGTTGCAAAATACTTAACTCCATCAGGAACTGATATCAATAAAAAAGGCATAAAACCTGATGTTGAAGTCCAATTTACTGCAAAAGATATTAGAAACCAGAATGATGTGCAGCTGAGTGAAGCAAAAAAAATAATGTCCCGTATGTTGAGTGAAAATAAGTGTTGTTCTGCAAAATAATAAAAAGTGCCAATTGACTAATTGACATTTTTTATTTGTGAAATATAATATGATTATGAATTAAATATAGCCATGTGGCTATTGTTTAATGATAAGAATTAAAAAATAGTTTTGCATACTTGACTTATGCGGTTCGAAAGAGCCGCTTTTTTTTAGTTTTTGTTTATGAAAATATTTTTGTAACGTAAATCTTTTTTATTAACTACAAGTCCGCATTTTGAACACGCAAGGATTTCCCCCGTAGAGTCTATGGGCATAAAAATATGCTCACAGTTTTCATTGCTTTCCTCCTCGGGGATTATTTCCAGAGGATTTTGGGCATTTTTACTGTCGTGTTCCTCCAAAACTTCCATAAATCTATCTTTTTTTAAATATTTAACAAGAAGTTCTATAATGTACATTTTTATAGATAAAAACCTTTTGGAAATACATCTTCAAATTCTACTATTTCTAAACTATCTTCCCCTTCAAGAATTATGTCTACCCCTTCTTCAGATACAAATTCGTTGATAACTTGTCTGCAAGCACCGCAAGGATAGCAATGCTTTGTGTTAGGAGAATATATTGCGACTGCTTTTATTTTGTTTTCGCCATCGCAAATAGCTGAGCCAATGGCATTACGCTCTGCACAAATAGTAAGTCCGAAACTTGAATTCTCAAAATTACAGCCGGTGTAAATTTTTCCGTTTCCCGTAAGCACACATGCTCCAACTTTAAATTTTGAATATGGGGCATAAGCATGTTCACTTGCGTCTTTTGCTCTGTTTAGTAGTTCGTTATAATCCATCCAAATCTCCTTTATCGTTTATTTCAAGTTTAACTTATTTAAATAAAATGCAAATCCCTTACACGTATGAAAATTTGTGTGATACAATGTATTTATGAAAAATTTTGTTAGGTTATTGGTAATACTAGTTTGTTTGATTGTTTCTCCGGCAGTGCATGCTATTACATATAATGTGGTGGTTCTTCCGGCGGATATCTTGCGAGTTTGTGAAAACTATTACTGCTACCCTGAGGTGTCGGAGATAATTTCTACGGATTTAATAAATTATTTTAATTCTTCCGATAAAATTAAATCTCCCACAGTAACGGATATTAGAAGAACACTTGCGCAAAATCCTAATTTAAAAACTTCTGTTAAATCCTCAATGGATAAGTTTAATAGCAGCGGAAATGTTGATTTTCAGGCTATGAAACAGCTGGCAAGAATGTTTTCGGCAAATTCTGTTTTAATTGTATCAACCAATGTCGAAGTAGAAAAATCTTCCTTGAAGCGGGGGATATGGGAAATCTTAGAATTGTCAAGCAGTTTGAATGTTTCGTATCCTTATACAATGGATACTGATGCAGTGCTTCTTGATACTGTCAATGATCTTGTAATGTGGCGTGGAGGTTATTCAAAAAATTTAAATGCGTCAGATGGAACTTTTACAGCTCAGAAAGCTTCTGAAAGCTATGCGAAATATGCATATTTACAGTCTTATTCAAAAGATATTCTTTCTAAAATGATAGCGCAGAACGTTATTTTAAGATTTTTCCCTAAATCCGTAACTCCGGTTTTGAACACAAAAGATTTGAAGCCTTCCGGGAATTATTTCCGATATGAAAGTGCAAATCCGTCCCGCTTGCGAGATGATGACACATTGGAAGAACCATTGGAACATGATTATGGTGAAATGATTTACGGCATATAATTATTGTATTTGGGTGTGTTAAATTTATTTTGCGGTTGAGGGGAAAGATTATTTTGTTGAGTTTGCAGAGGCTGAACTTTTGGTGCAGGGATTATGTCCTTTTGATCCATCGTTTCAAATTTATGCATAACTCCCTCTCCTGATGATTTATTAATTTCAGGTTTTCGTTCAACTTGAACCTGAGTTGTTGCGGCAATTTCATCAAGTTCGTTAATGCGGGCTTTTGTATCTATAAATGCAATAAAAATAACGGTTAAAATTGATGTCAATACTAAAAAATTTTTCATAGAATTCTCCTTTGTAAATATTGTAGATAATTAATGAAAAAGTAAATTAGACAAAATACTAATTTTAGATGACCAGAATTTAAGAAAGTCCGGTTCGTTTTCTTAATCTACTTGCACAATACTTGCAATAATGCTAGTATGTTACTGTAGGAAAGTTAAAGAGAGGAAAATATGGCAAGATTAATCAGACCAACATGGGCAATCAGATGTGTTCAATCAGGATGTAAAACTTTGTTTGAAGTCGCAAAGTTAGAAGACGGCAAGCAGCAAGAAGTTGTCTGCCCTAATTGCGGAGAACATTACGTTTATCCGATAACAGAAGAAGACGAAAAAAATTCTTAAAAGTTATGTTTAATGGTACTGATAAACGCTATAATCAGTATAGTGCATATTTAAAAAATAAATTCGGCGTCAAGGTTTATAAAATAACACTGGATGCCGGATTTTCGTGTCCAAACCGTGATGGGTTGATATCAACCGGCGGATGTATATTCTGCGACGATGGCGGAAGCTTTTCTCAAGCCCATTCAAATCTTCTGTCAATAGAACAACAAATTGATGAAGGTATAAAAACTCTAAGTTCAAGGTTTAAGGCTCAAAAATTCATGTCTTATTTCCAGGCGTATTCTAACACATATAAGCCGGTGAAAGAGTTAGAAAAAATTTATAATTCTTCTCTTTGTAGGAAAGATATTGTTGGGCTTTCGATCGGAACACGTCCTGATTGCGTTGATGAGGAGAAGCTTAATTTAATTGCAGGGTATAAGGATGATTATTATACGTGGGTAGAATACGGGCTGCAGTCAATCCATGATAAAACTTTGAGAACAATTAACCGCGGGCATGATTTTGAATGCTTTTTGCGTGCTTATGAAAAAACAAAAGAAAAGGGTATAAATGTATGCGTGCATGTGATTTTTGGATTGTGGGAAACTCACGATGAAATTATGCAAACAGCACAAAAGCTTTCAGAACTGGAAGTTGACGGAGTTAAAATTCACATGCTGTGTGCGCTTGAAAATACTAAGCTTGCGGATATGTATTATCGCGGCGAAATTGATTTTATGAGTGAAGATGAATATGTTCAGACTGTTTGTGATTTTTTGGAGTATTTACCTTCACATACAACAATTCACCGTCTTGCGGGCAACGGTTTGAAAAAAAATCTTATAGCCCCAAAATGGCTTGGAGCAAAGCTTGACTGCCTTAATAAAATAGACAGAGAGCTGATGAAAAGAAATTCTTTTCAAGGTATAAAAAAGGGTAAGGTATAAGAAGTTTATACCAGACGCAGTCCAAACAATCATGCTGAACCTGTTTCAGCATCTGTTATATTTTAGACCCTGAAACAAGTTCAGGGTGACGATTTATAAGAAATTTAGTGTAAAAATGTTATACATTACCTAAAAAATAAGTTTACAAATTTTGAAAATTGTGCAATAATATATGCGTATAGTAGGGGTTTGTAAAGAATTATAAATAAAAACGAACCAAAGCGCAAAAAAATATATTTATGTCTTTTAAAGCATTCGAAATAATATTAAAAGTGGAGTAAGTAGAAATATGTTAACTATTCAGCCTAAATTCACTCAGAATCTGCATTCTCAACCAACATTCCGTAGTGTATATGATGAAGATACGGATGAAAATTTTAATACAAACAGTAAACAGGATGAGAACTTAGAACGACTAAAAGAAGATATAACCGATTTTAATAGTGGTCTAAGCGATAAATTAAGGGAATATGGCGATAAAGCACCATCATCTGTTAAAAAGGTCGGAAATGCGCTATGCCTTCTTGGTGCAGGTGCCGTTATGGGCGTTGGTACAAAGTTAGGCTGGAATGAATCAGGCAAGTTTTTGAAAAAGGTTGCAGCTAATCCTGAAGTAGTAAAAGCAAGAGGTAATATTGGTAAATTTTTTGACAAAATTTCTAAATCAGTAAAGAAATTCAGAGATGAAAAGTTTGCCAAAACTCCATTCGGTTCCTCTGTAATGAAATTCTTTAAAAATTTGGGTGAGTCAAAACCGGTAGTGGCAGTAAAGAATTTCTTTGGCAAATTTAAAACGGTTAAATCAGCGGCTGTTTCTGACACTGTAGGCGATGTTGTTGCATTTTCAACAGGTGTTTCAACTACTGTAGCGGGTGCGATACCAGAAGATAAAAAAAATAAATCTAGGAATGTTCAGCAAGTAGAATATAATGACAGATATGAAAATGTAGACATGATTGATGAGGATGTCTATGATGAAGATTAGTCCTGTTAACTTTACCGGAGCAGTTCAAAGTCAGCCCAGAGTTTCTGCTGAAAGAAAAGAAGAAATTCGTGACGGTGTGGTTGCCGGTGGTGCTGCCGGAGCAGGGTATACTGCGGTCAGAAAAAATGCGCTCAACATGATAAAGGAAACCGAAACAGCCTGTAATGCGGGGAAAGCTGCTGCCGCTGCAAGAGCTGCAAATGCGGCAAAAGGTGGAGCTGGCTTGTTTGCAGGATTGAAAAATAACGCTAAAGCTTTGACTAAGAGGTTTATAACAAAACTGGATGCCGTAAAAACTTCAAAATAT
The DNA here is from genome assembly GCA_900554385.1 of uncultured bacterium. Lineage (GTDB taxonomy): Bacteria > Cyanobacteriota > Vampirovibrionia > Gastranaerophilales > Gastranaerophilaceae > Scatousia. The sequence goes on from USHE01000008.1 coordinate 16,670, forward strand.
ATTAAACCTATTGTCAATAATAAACTTACACGCGCAGCCTGTGGTGTGTTCGGTGGCTTTTTGGCTGTATGTATCTTGTTATCAGGTATTGGCACGTTGTACCATAATTCTGTAAAAATGGCAGAACATTATGTTCCTCGTTGCGCCGATAGGCTTAATCGCATATCTGAAAGATTGCAGTCAGATGATGAATAATTAACTATTGTATATTTACATTAATCGTGCTAAACTTCGGTTATGCACGATTTTTTAGTAAAAGAAGTAGTAACGGATAATATAAAACCGGAAATTGAATATATTGGATTTGATAAATCTTAAGCCCCAAAAGTGATAGAAAAGTTTCAATATAAGAATTTGAAAGTATTCGGTCTTACCCCTGCACAGGCAAATATATTGAAACAAACAGCGATTTCTGTCGGTGCTGACTGTGCAACTCATCGAGAGGTGATTACAGGCAAGATTGAAAAATCAGATTGTATTCTTGGAGGAAGTCTTTCACAAATCAGGAAAATTGCCGAAAAACTTCAATTCCAGCCCTTTGGTTTAAAAGTTTTGGGTGCAGAGCTTTTGAGGTTTCAAATAAAAACTCACAAGACCAAAATTATGGGAATATTGAACGTTACGGATAATTCATTCTCTGATGGCGGAGAGTTCTTAGAACCTGAAAAAGCTTTTGAACACTTAAAAGAGATGGTTCGTGACGGAGCAGACATAATAGATATTGGAGCAGAGTCCACAAGACCATATTCCGAGCCGGTATCGGCAGATGTTCAGTTAAAAAGACTTTTACCTGTACTCGAATTAGTTAAAAAAGCAAAAATAAAAGTTCCGTTGAGTATAGATACAAGAAGTGCAGAGGTTGCTGAAAAATGTATCAAAGCGGGTGCAGTTATTGTTAATGATGTATCTGGTATGACTTATGACTGGTGCATGGCGGATGTTGTTGCAAAATACGGGGTTCATGTGATTATTCAGCATAGTAAAGGAACTCCTGAAAATATGCAGAAATCTCCTGAGTATAAGAATTTAATGGATGAAATTATTCTTGACATTAATCAGAAAATTGATTTCGCGCTTACAAAAGGTATTGAAAAAAATAAAATTATAATAGATCCCGGGATTGGATTTGGTAAAACACGAGAGAATAATTTTGAAATAATAAGACGTTTGACTGAGTTGTATGCTTTAGATTGTCCTGTGATGCTCGGGCTTTCTCGTAAGAGCCTTTTGAATATGCAGGATGAGGATAATTTCACAAAGGATATTTTTACGGTTGCCTTGAATACAATTGCAGTTGAAAACGGCGTGGATATAATTCGTGTTCATAATGTAAAGTTACATAAGCAGCTTTTGAATATACTTTTGAAATAAGAAGTAATAATGTGGAAATAAAATTTTTTGCGTGTAATAATTAAATTATGTTAGACAAGATTACGATAAAAAGTGCAAAAGAACATAACTTAAAAGATGTATCTCTGGAAATTCCAAAGAATGAATTGATTGTATTTACCGGTGTTTCCGGTTCAGGAAAAAGCTCCCTTGCGTTTGATACGATATTTGCAGAGGGGCAAAGACGATATATAGAAAGTCTTTCTACATACGCAAGACAGTTTTTGGGGCAGATGGATAAGCCTGATGTGGAATACATTGACGGTCTTTCTCCTGCTATATCAATAGATCAGAAATCGACCAGCAATAACCCTCGTTCTACAGTTGGTACGGTTACGGAAATTTACGATTACCTAAGACTTTTGTATGCAAGAGTCGGAACACCTTTTTGTCCTGAATGCGGCGCTGAGATTAAACCGCAGACTGTTGATGAGATAGTAAATAGTATTTTGAAATTAGGCGATGGTACAAAAATACAAATTCTTGCGCCTATTGCACGCGGGAAAAAAGGTGAATTTCAGTCAACATTTGAAGAACTTCGTCAGGAAGGTTTTGTAAGGGTTAAAGTTGATGGAGAGGTTTATAACCTTGATGAGGATGAGCTTCAACTAAATAAAACTAAAAAACACGATATCTATGTGGTTGTGGATAGGATTGTTGTAAAAGAAAGTTCACAATCCCGTATTGCGGACAGTGTGCAGATTGCATTGAAAAAAGCTGACGGAGTGGTTGTTGTTGATGTTGTTGGAGATAAAGAAATAATTTTTAGTGAAAAACTTTCTTGTCCGCATTGTAATATAAGTTTTGAAGAACTTGCTCCGAGAATTTTTTCATTTAATGCGCCTTATGGTGCATGTGAACGCTGCGGGGGGCTTGGTGCGGATTTTGTTATTGATCCGAATTTAATTGTTCCTGACAGAAAAAAATCTTTGAATGATGGGGCAATTTATCCTTGGTCAAAAACAACGACATCATATTATGAAGATATTCTAAAATCTGTAAGCGAACACTATGGAATAAATCTTGATACTCCGTTTGAAGATTTATCGCAGGAACATCAGGATATAATTCTTTATGGCGGTGATGACTTAATGAAGTTTAAGGTTCAAAAATTCGGAACTCATCGCTATGAAACTAAATACCACAGATTTTCAGGAGTAATTCCGTTTCTTGAAAAACGTTATAATGAATCATCCGGAGAATATTGGCGTGAAGAAATTGAAAAATATATGGTGACAACTCCTTGTCCAAAATGCGGCGGGGCGAGATTAAAGCCATTCCCACTTGCGGTTAAAATCAAAGGCAAGAATATCTATGAATTCACTTTGATGCCTATTGATGAGGCTTTAGATTTCATAAACGACCTTTATCTTGAGCTTGAGGAATATAAACTGCACATCGCAAAACAAATTCTTGATGAAATTCGTGCAAGGTTGAAATTTTTATGTGATGTTGGGCTTGCATATTTAAATTTGGCTCGCAGAGCAGGAACTCTTTCCGGTGGCGAGGCTCAGAGGATAAGACTTGCAACTCAAATCGGAAGCGGTTTGTCAGGAGTCCTGTATGTTCTTGATGAGCCGTCAATCGGGCTTCATCAACGGGATAACGACAGACTTATAAAAACTCTGATAAAGCTTCGTAATCTCGGAAATACACTGATTGTCGTTGAACACGATGAAGATACTATGCGCAATGCAGATTATATTGTAGATATCGGACCTAAAGCCGGAGTTAATGGCGGTAAAATCGTTGCTCAAGGTTCTTTGCAAGATATTATTGACTGTAAAGACTCTCTCACAGGGCAGTATCTCAGTGGAGCTAAGCAAATTCCTGTGCCTGAGAAGGTTCGTGAAGGCAATGGACAGGTTCTCCATGTGAAAAATGCATACTTAAATAATTTAAAACATATTGATGTTGATATTCCGCTAGGTAAAATTGTTGTTTTGACAGGCGTTTCTGGTTCGGGAAAATCAACTCTAATGCAAAGTTTGATTTATGAATATGCTTTACATAAGGTTAGAGGAAATAAACCAAAACCGCAAGGGGTTGATGAGATTACAGGGTTTGAAAATATTGATAAAATTATTGATATTGATCAATCTCCAATTGGAAGAACCCCACGCTCAAATCCCGCAACCTATACAGATTTATTTACTCATATCAGAGATTTATATTCCAAAACCAATGAGGCAAAGGTTCGCGGATATAAACCGGGGCGTTTTAGTTTTAATGTAAAAGGCGGTCGTTGCGAAGCCTGCAAAGGCGATGGTGTTAATAAAATCGAAATGAATTTTCTTTCGGATGTTTATGTGAAATGTGCGGTTTTCAAAGGAAAACGATACAATAGAGAAACTTTAGAGGTTAAATATAAAGGCAAAAATATTTCTGAAGTTCTTGATATGAGTGTAAAAGAAGCTCTTGAATTCTTTGAAAATGTTCCGTCAATCAGGAATAAGCTGCAAACACTAAACGATGTCGGCTTGGATTATATAAAACTCGGGCAAAGTGCTACAACTCTTTCCGGCGGAGAAGCCCAGCGTATAAAACTAGCCTCCGAGTTGACAAAAAGGGCAACTGGCAGAACGTTATATCTCTTGGATGAACCGTCTGTAGGACTGCATTGGGCAGATTTGGATAAGTTAATTAAAATTATTCAACAGCTTGCAGATCAAGGAAATACAATTTTAATAATTGAACACAACCTTGATTTGATAAAGGTTGCCGATTATATAATTGATTTAGGACCGGAAGGCGGTAATGCAGGCGGACAAATTGTTGCAACCGGTACGCCAAAACAAATTGCAAATAACAAAAACTCGGTTACAGGGCAATATTTAAAAGGTGTTCTATAATATATATATATTGACGCTTTTGGGAAGATATGTTATTATGAAAGTATAATAATGTTATCATCAGGAGATTTTGTATGAAAAAAATATTATCAGGTATTATAATAGCAATAATGATGGCTTTTGGACAGTCTGTGTTGGCAAAAACTGTTCCGGTAGAGGCTATGACTTCTTTTTCAGCATCCAATCCCCCTGATACTATGATTGTAAAAGTTAAAAGTAATATTCAGGTAACTGATGATATCGTACTTTTTGAGAATTTTTTGGTAAGAGGTAAAATTGCAGTACAGCAAAACGGTGCCTTTGCCTTTATTCCATATAGTTATGTTAATATCCATAATGAAGAAGCTCAGTTTCAACCGCAAACTTACGGTTCTTTCGCAGGTATGTTAAGTAATGGTCAGGTTGTTCCGGCAAAAGCCCCTTTAACAATTAATAAAGGTCAGTTCTTTGTCTTGAATTTTAAAGATATTCAAAAAGCTGATAATAGTCAGGTAAACGAAAATCTTTCGGGAACTCCTTCTGATGTATTAATTGATGTGTTTATTCCTGCGACTGAAGAATCTCAGCGACCTTTTAGTGCTGATTTACCTGGGCTTCCGTTGACAGATTTGCCAACTATGGATGCAACAAACCGTTATAATCCGGCAATGCCTCTGGGCAGTATTCTTCAACAAAAAGAGTTCTTAAGATAGTTGGAGTTCTATGAAAAAATCATTTTGGACCATTATTCTTATATCTTTTCTCTGTGTAGCACCTGCTTATGCTGAAAGGTTACATGTACAAGGGTTGAGCGAATTCTCTACTTCGGCGCCGTCAAATTATATAACTTTTAGAACGCTGGAATCAATTGAATTGAGTCCTGATGTAAAAATAAATAGTGGTTACGTGGTTAATGCTAAAGTTAGCGAGATAATTCCGCCTAAACGCTTGAAACGCAATGCAAAATTTAGGATAATTCCGATTAGTTATACAGATACTAATGGAAATACTTACGCGATAAAAGAAGAATTTATCGGGAAATACTCTCCAAAATTTAAATTGAACAAAGCAGAGGTTGCAAAGAGTACCGCATTGACGGTAGGAGATTTGTTTTTTAAAGGTGTAAGTCTTGGTTATCGAGCTGTTGAAGGTGCTGTAAAAAATGAGGAAGGCAACCGTGCAAAATCAAGCATTGTATCAGTTTATAAGCATTCGCCATTGTCTTACGTAGAAAAAGGTCAGCAGCTTTCAATAAAACCAGGAGATTTATTCTCATTTACGTTTAAAGTTGATGATGAAGATGATGATGATGAATAATAACTATTTTACTTTGAATGGATAATCTTTTGGAATGTTCCAATTGTTTGACTGAATTAGTGCTGTACATAGAATCGCATTTTTCGTGTTGTTTTTGTTACACCCCCAGCTGCTGCTGTTTTTTAATTGTGAAATATTTGGACGTACCAAAAATTCGCACAAATAGGGTTCAAATCCTTTTTTCTTGAGTAGTGGACAGTAATCAGTATTTGTTCCAGCCTGTGCCGATACCGGGTAAAATCCAAATATAAAGTAGCTTATGCCGAGTCCTTCTCTACTGTACGCATCCCCTGTAGGATTTTTACCAAAAGTCTTGGAGTTAAACCATTTTGCGTTGGGAAAAAAGAAAAAGTCAGCACCGCCTCCTGTGTTCTTACCTACCAGGACTGAACCGTCAGAAAAATGTATTGCTATGTTGTAGCCGCCATAAGAATTGAACTCTACTGTTTTTGTTTCTTTTAAGTATGGTAAGAAGTATTTTTTGTAATAACTTTCGCAGCTGTTATTGTTCCCAATACACTTTTCCCAATATTCTTTTGGGCCGTTATCTCTTTCTGACATTAGGATTGCCTGATTCATTGTGGAATATATTTTTTTTAGTTTGCTTGATACCTCAATATTTTTATTTGCTTGAATTATTGAGGGTAATGTCATTGCTGCAACTATGCCTATAATTCCAACAGTGATTAGTACTTCTGATAAAGTGAACCCTTTTTTTAATACATTTGTTCTCATTATGTTCATATTAATAATCCTTTTAATATAATAATATATTATAATAAATATTATAACATATTATAATTTAATTATCAATATAGAATTGTTAACATAATAATATGTTAGATAGTGAATTTCTTGTAGGATTTGGGTTTAATGTAAAAATGTACCGTTTAAAATCGGGACTCACACAGGCTGAACTGGGAGAGATAGTAAATATGTCAGAGCACAGAATAAGTCAAATTGAGTGTGGAAAGTGTAATTTAACTTTAAAAACTGTTAATAAGTTATCAAATGCGTTAAATATCATGCCAAAACGATTATTTTATTCAGAAGATGAATAAAATAAGGCGGGAACTAAAGTCCCCGCCTTTTTTTATATGAGTTGAAAATTCTTAACCTTTAACCTGGTTCATAACTTCATCAGCAAAGTTTTCTTGGCGTTTTTCCAAACCTTCACCAAGCATAAATCTTGTGAAAGCTTTTACTGTTAATTTACCTTCAATCAACTGACCTACTGTAACGTCAGGGTTTTTGATGAACGGCTGTTCAAGAAGAACTCTTGATGCCATAAGTTTATTAACACGTCCTTCAACGATTTTTGCTCTGATAGCTTCAGGTTTTTTCTGAAGATCTTCTTTGCCCATTTCAATTTCAGTTTCATGATCGATAACTGATTGAGGAATTTCTGCTCTTGAAATGAATTCAGGTGCGCTTGATGCGATATGTAAGCAGATATCATTCATTAATTCTTCATCTTTGTTATCAGTTTGAATAAGAACACCTATTTTACCGTTGTGGATGTAAGATGCTGTGTTTCCTTCGTAACGAACAAATCTTCTGAAAGTGATTTTTTCACCGATAGAAGCAATTTTTTCTTTGATAACTTCAGAGATAGCTTTACCGCATTTAGGGCAGATAGAAGCGAGAAGTTCGTCGTTATCTGCAGGGTTTTTGACTGCAACAATTTCCGCAAGTCCAGCTGTCAATTCTTTGAATTCATCGTTTTTAGCAACGAAGTCTGTTTCTGAGTTAACTTCAACGATTGCTGCCTTGCCGTCTTTTACTGCTGTA
>USHE01000009.1 GCA_900554385.1 uncultured bacterium
TGTCGAGGTATCTAATTCGGCTGTTGCATCTGCAGCATCTTGTAATTTTTCAATATCTTTGTCTGATAATGTCAAAACATCAGATTTGTTAAACTCTCCACGCTCAAATAAATAACCAAATTCTGGTATACCTATATCCCTTAAATGAGCTTTCCTATCAACAGGATGGAAATTTTTAGTTGCGGTTTGTATATCTTCGACTAATTGTAAGGTGCTTTCAAGTTCTTGATTGTAGTTCCAAATATTAATACCCAACAGGTCTAAACCTCTTTGCATATTCTTGTCTAATCCACCGCGCCCGTTCTGTATATCATAAATAGCACTTTGTAGTTTAGCAATACCACTAAGTGCAGATGAAGGGTCTACGTTTTTTCCTTTAAAATAATTTGTAATCTTTTGCACATCTTTCACGCTTGCACTCAATAAAGCCGACATCTTACCAATACCGACAGCTTCATTACCTGCACTTTTAAATACTTCTTTAATCGGTTTTGTTAATTGTTCAGCGGCGTTTTTGGTAAGTAAAAAACTTGCTGAAACAGTATTTAATCCCTTTAAAAGCGAGGGTAAGCCCTTTGTGCCAAATTCTATAAATAATTCACCTATGCCCTTTGAGTTTGTTTGTTGTTGTTCTGCCATTATCTAATCTCCTATCATTTCCTTAAAGTGTTTAACAGCATCTTCCATTGACGCAAAACCATTAATTACTAACGGTTCGCCCTCTTTGCCTGTTATTTCTTGTTTTTCAACAGGCTTTTCGCCGATTGTGTCGCGTATCATAGCAAACGCTTTTACATTGCCTTTTAAAGCCTGTTTAATCATAGCTACGCTGATTTTTTCTTGTGTATCACCTTGTTCAAGAAGAAATAACAAATCTTCTTTAAGTGTTTTACGAGCGCGTCTGACCTCACCGGATTTTATCCCGCCTTTTTGCCCTCTTTTCTTTGCTTCCTCTTTGCTTAATTCACCTTTTTTTATAGGAATTAAATTTTTTTGATTAGCCATTTTCATACTCCTTAATTTTAAAGATAATATTGAGAATTGCTGTTGCAGCAGCGATTTTATCTGTATTTGTTGTATTTTCATCATTCATAATACTGACCAGATAATCAAAAATCTTTATTACTATGTTTTGTATGTAGTTTTCTGTGTATTCTTGTGTTGTCATTTTTTACCTGCTTTCTATTTTTATTCTAACTTGTTCACTGTTTCCGTAAAATTTGTTCACCATAAGGCTTACAATCTGCTTGTCATCTGGGTAAACAATCCCGTTGAGTGCATCATTTATATTCTTTGCGATATTATCACAATCAGGCTTTACGGTCGGTCTGATTTCATTATTTAATGCTTGTTCTGTCTTTTTCTTAGAGTAACTTTGCGGTACCGGCATGAAAACATCTATTTCAGCCTTCAAAGGTTTGTCTGTAAAGTTTGCAATATCCCACTCAGGATATTTATTTATGAAAGACAGTTTCACAAGATTTGCATACTCCACCATATCGCGAGGGGTGTATTTAATTCCGTTTCTGCCGAATTTGACCGAATGTTTTGCTTTAACTTTTCCTTTCACTTCAAAATTTACTTGCATATTTAACTCCTTACCTGTGTTGGCAATAATAAGGCTGTTTGCTCTAAATCATCAGATTTTGTCTTACATACAATCGGCTTTGTGCTATCAGCTTTGTTTAAATTCAATTCAATAAGCATTGTTTTTGGATTAAAAAGCAAAGCATCAAACTGCTTAAAAAATTTGTGATTTAGTTTGATTGTGTGCGTATTTTCTTTGTAATCGCTTGCTTCAATAAGCTTGTCAATATTCGGATAATTACCGAAAGTCAAATTGAATTTTTGTATTGTTCCGTTTGTTTTGTCATTAAAGCTTATAGCGTCATCATCAACCGTTCCCAAAATCGGCGCTATACCTGATGTAATGACAAGATTTTTAATCAATGCCATATCTGCATTAAATTTGCCGTTTTCGTTAGAAATATTATTAACTTTAATTATTGACTGTAAACATCTGCTCCCGTCAGTTGTGTATACCTTTAAAGTATTTTGAATTAGTTCAAAATGTAAACAGCTTAATAAATTCGGAGATGATGGAATTTCAACAAAATTTTTGTGTGATTTGATTACTTTCTTTAATACTTCTCTGTCAATTTCAAATCCGATTGTCATTTATACTCCTTTCTTCTTGCTTTTTTACTCAGACATTTTTGAATGTGTTTTAAGGCGGATTAAAAATTTAAGATATGGATTTTATCCTGAACGATATTTAATCCATGTTAAATCATGCGCTGGCATGTTTAGATTTAATTTTTATGTTATATTCATTACTTAAATTTTCTCGGTATGGTTATGCGTTATAAGCCCATTGTGGTTTATCTGTGATTTTTTGTGTATGCTCGTTGTAATTAAGATGAGCGACAACTCCTGACTGTCCGTGTCTGTTTTTAGCAATGATTAATTGTATTTCATTCCTGTTACTATGCGGTTGTTCTGAATAATAAGCAGGTCTAAAAACAAATCCGATTATATCCGCATCTTGCTCAATTTTTCCGCTGTCTCTCAAATCAGAGAGCATAGGACGCTTATCTTTTCTTTCAGCATTCGCACGGTTAAGCTGATGTAAAACAATAAAAGGTTTGTTTGATTCCATCGCTAATAATTTCAATTCTCTTGAAATTTCTGATACTCTTTCATAAGAATTAGCTTTGTTTCCACCACTAATAAGCCCGAGATAATCTACAAAAACTATATCCGACTTTGATGCAAGCACTAAGTTACGCATTCTTGCTGTTGAAATATTATACTCAGTGCAAACTTGGATATTTAACTGATTAAAACTGTCAGAATACATATAACCGAAGTATTTTTGAGCTTCATCTTCCGTAAAGCTTGCGTTTCTGAATTTTGATGAATTAACACCTGTTTCAGATGATATTATTCGGTTTAATAACTGTTCTTTGTTCATTTCCAAAGAAAAAATCAATATTTTTTTACCTTGTCTTGCCATTGATTGGGCTATATTAAGCATCATACAAGTTTTTCCCATGCCTGTAGCTGCTGCAATTATAAACAAATCCCCGCCTTTTAACTGCCCCAGTTTATCATCAATAGCTATATACCCCGTTTTTAAAGGTGTCATTTTTAAAAGATTATCGTAATTATCTCCCATTTTTGAAATATCTTCCATATCATTGAGATTTGAAAGAGTTTTACTGTTTATTAATTCATATCTTTTCTTTTTAGATTCTAATTCTTTGTAATCATTAAGACTTGTGCAGGCTTTTGCTTGTCTGTCAAGCCATTTCTCTTGTATATACTTGATATAATAATCACAATTAGCGTCTGTGATATATTCGTTATCAAGTGCTAATAGTGCTTCAAATACTCCGTCTTTATACTTTTTAGCCTGATAGTCTGCAATAAGAAAATTTGGATCTAATCTCTTTACTCCGTGTTTTTGGTATTGCTCAGCTATTATATCAAATAATTCAAGATTAGTTCTGTCTATAAACATGTCCCGGCTTATATGCTCCATAATATGCCCTTTTTTAGGCTCTTTGCCGCATACAGCCATACCTAAAAGCGTACGTTCCATTTCTATATCTCTCTGCTGAAAAACATCAGTAAGGCTTGTATGGTGCGTTTGCATAATCAATGTCTCCTTCCACTTCTTTTACATTTTTATTAGAGTCATTAGTTTTAGGCTCCCAAACAGCAATTATTTTTTGCTTCCAGTTTTTAATATGGTTACCTTTGTTATCTTTCCAGTTGTTCGCCTCGTAATAATCCCAAAATCTTTGAGCATTTACATTGTTTTTCCTCTCTGAGCAGTAAGACTGAATTTCTTCTAAAGTTGGTTTTTCATATACATTATCATTTACATTAACATTATCATTTACATATACAGCTTGATTTGCTTGGCTTTGGTTAGCAAAATTAACATTTGCTTGATTTGCTAACTTTTGCTTTCCACCTTTAGCACCTGCAACACGTCTCTTTTCTTTTATCTCTGCATATTTTTGAGCATTTCTGTCTAACTGCTGACGGATAGGTATAAATATAAATTTTAATAAATCATTAAAGTTTGGTTCACTGCCTGAAACATATTCAAAAATACCTTTAAATAATTTTCCAGCATCTTCATCAGATAAATTATCGATAACTTCTTTTTGAGCAGTGTAAAGAACAAAGCTTTCTTTAATTGCATTCTGTGCTATAATAGAGGTGTTCTTACTGCTGCTCTCGTTTTCGAGGGCATTTTTATTTTCTGTCATACTACCCCCTTATGCTACTCTTCCGTTGCCTGTTTCTTCGATCCATTCCTGCAAAGCGGATATTTTGATATACAAGCGTCTTCCCACAGTTCTGATAACTTTGTCAGAAAATCCATAGGTATTGTAAAAATGAAAATACCTTAAATTAGAAATTAAAGGATAAGCGAAAAAATCGTTAAACTTTGATAAAGGTACCAGGTCTAATGCCAAGATGTCTTTTTGTGTTTTTGTTTCCATGTTTTTAAATCTCCTTTCGTGTTTTTAAAATTAATAAAATTTTATCAAATCTTATTAATTACATTATGAATGGAGATTTTAAAATTTTTAACCTGTAAGTTGGAGGTTTTCACCCCTCCGAAATGGAGGTTTTTGAGTTAAGATATTCTCTTAAAGATCGTATACCATTATCTATATTTAAATTATTACAGATCGTCTCAATATGATCTTTAAGTGTAGATACACTCAAATGTCTTTCCTCTGCTATTTTAGGCAGAGATTTATAAGAGTATTGTACAAGAACCTGATAGGTGATTTTATAACAATCAGAAAGGTTCAAAATTTCTGAGGGAATATAGCAGTTTTGGTGATTATTACTTACATCTGTTTTAGCTGTATCACTAGCTTCATTAAGTAATTGACCTGAATTTTTTATATAATATATAAAATCATCAATCATATTAATAGCAGCAATTTTAAGCTGTTCATTAAAATTATTTCTTTGAAAATTAAAATCAAAAAAGTGATAACTATAAGAACCATCTAATAAATCCCTTATTTTAGTAGCTATACTTTGTATTTCACTGTGTTTAAATTTATTAATTTGGGAGTTGTTAATCTGACTTTCGTAATATTCCTTATAAATCACTATGTTTCGGCTAAATAAAGGAATATCATAATTGTTGGTTATGTAATTTCTAAAATTTTTATTTAACTGTTGAATATATAGATCAATGTTATAAAATATAAGATTTGTAGCGGCAGTGTAAAGATCTTGAGCCCCAATAATAGGAGTAACATTGTCAATTGATAATATAATCTCGGGAACTTCATAACCTTGTTCTTTCATTTTATGGGTATTTATATCTTGAACTTCTTGAAGCTCTTTAACTATTTGCGTGCATAATTGATAGGTTAACTCTTTAAAGTCTGAATTATGTTGTAGCTGCTGATATAATTCAATTTTTTCATCATATATTTTTTTTAATGCTGCCTCAGTTTCTATCGTAGTTTTAAAGTTGGTAATTGCTAAAGGTAAAGAAAGCATATCACAATTTATTATATTTAATTTCGCCTCTTCTAAAGTTGTTAATATTTCAATGTTACTCATATTCACCTCATGCCTGTTAATTCTGATTTATTTCAGACTTTTTGTTCTCTACTTCTTTTGTTCCGAATAGCATATAATTTGCAATCTCATTAATGGGTTTGCGCAAACTTTCACAATCCACATGCGTATAACCGCCTGTAACTGTAGATGTCTTATGTCCGACAGTCTTTTGAATAATTAATAAATTAATACCCAACATAGCGGCAATACTTGTATATGTGTGCCTTAGTCCATGAAAGGTTATTTTTTCATACCCAGTCTTTTTACCCCATGCCTGCACTACATCAGGGTATAGCTTCTCTATCAAGCCATAATTAGGCTTGCCTTTTGGAGTTTTAAATAAGTAATTATCTTTGATCTTTACAACTTTATTTAATTTTTTCAGCTCTTGTAACTCTTTTAATAAAATGTCCGGCATGGGAACAGTTCTATTTTCACCGTTTTTTGTATCTAAAAAGTAAATTGCTTTGTTTTCAAGATCTGTATTTTCCCAAGTTAAAGTTAAAATCTCACTTTTTCTCGCTCCAACAGTCAAGGCAAACAAAGCACAAATATATAGCTCATAATCTTTATTGCGGCATTCCTCTAATAGTGTCTGTCGTTCTACTAAGAATTTAAGCCATCTTTCTCTTGCGTTACTTTTGCCTAATTTGAGTATTGCGTTATGTATGGGGTTTCGGTCTAATATCTCATACTCGCCCACGCAATGGGTTAAAAAAGCGCTAAAATAGTATATATAATGTTTGACGGTTGATTCCGAGATAAATTCATTTGTTTTTTTACCTTTACCTGGTGAGCCTTTGATTGGCACTTCTTTATGTTTTTTCCTTAATTTATCCCTGCAGGTTTTAATATCTGAACGCTCAAGCGACTTAATAGGAATGTTTCCAATTTCTTTTTTAAACCATTCTAAAGCGTTAATGATCTTCTTTTTGTCTTTTTCATTTTTTACCTTAGGGTTTCCATCAGCAATATATTTTTCGATTGCTTGTTTAACCGTAAAATTAGTGCATTTTTCTTTTTTCCTGTATGTACCCTCTTTATATTGTTTTTCAATATCTGCAGCCCACAAATAAGCTTTGTTATAAGTTGTTTTGTCTTGATTACCCTTAATTCTAAATGTTTTAGTTTCAATTACACGACCATTCACCCGGGCTATTCCTTTGTAACTTTTCCCATATTTGTTATTAATAAGTTCAGCGTATGGCACGTTTTTCTCCTTTGGTTGCACCTAAAAATTTTTAGGTGCAAATTTAGGTGCAAATATTTTAATAAATTTTAAATAATTTTAATTAAATCTTGCAATAAAAATCGTCAAAATGCAAGTATAACTTGATTAAAACTTGTTAATGTTTTTTAAAGCTTTTTAGCCTACAAAGAACTCATAATCCCTTGGTCGTGGGTTCGAATCCCTCTGGTCCCACCATTTAAAACAGAGATGCAGCAAGGTTCTTTAAAACCTTGCTTTTTTATTGTTTGACTAAAATTTGTTATAATTTATTTTGCAATTTGTTAAGTTTGATTTAAAAATCTGTCTGTTGGATTTTGTTTCATTAATTTAATATTAACCATGCGATTACAGTACTAAAAATTTTAATATGGCAATAAAACAATAGTCTGATTATGAGGACTCGAACTATCCCTCTGTCGCCAGTTGGCTCGGTTTCGAGATTTACCGTATCAGACCATCAATTACATTATAACATATTTTCTAACTTAAACAAGTTTAAATTCTTATAGTTAAGAAATGTTACAGGTGCTGTGTCGCTTGTAAGGCACTATTGGCACGAATATTAGTGGTATTTTTGTTCGTGTATCTTGAAAATATATTATGAATATAATTAAGATATTTACAATATTTATATATGTGCTAGAATAAAAGGAGTATGTAAGAAGTCAAGTTGGGGTGGCAAAACTGAGTAAGATAATATTTTTAATGATAGTAATAGGGCTAGTACTAATGTTTTATGTTATGAAAAAGTTAGAACTTACAAAACATTTATTGCATAAGCCAAAAGAAGATGATAAAAGTCATTTAACAAAATCCGATAAGGATTTTATTGCATTGATAACGCATGATTTGAAAAATCCTACGCTATCTCAGATGCGGAGTATAAATTATCTTTTATCTGAGAAATTAGGTCCATTATCAGCATCTCAGAAAGAAATGCTTGAAATTACAGAAAGTTCATGTCGTTATATGAATGATTTGATAAGTCTGATTATAGAGAGTTATAAATACGACGATGGACAGCAAAATTTAAAGTTGAAGGATTTTAATATAAATGACTTATTAGCGGAACTCCACAGGGAAAATATGTCTATATTGACCACAAATAGTCAGCGTTTGGTTATAACAAGTTCTTTGGATACTGAAAATATCTATGGTGATAGATTGCAGATAAAGAGGGGCTTAATGAATTTATTAACCAATGCTATCAAATATAGTCCTGAAGGAAGTGTAATAAAAATCCAGTTATTTAGTTCAAACAAATTGTTAACGATAAATGTAATAAATGAAACCACATATCCAGTTCCGCGGAACCTGAATAAATTATTTGAAAAGTATGAAACTGTGAGTGATTATGATTCTATATATCGAGGGAGCGGACTTGGTTTATATTTAACTAAGCAAATAGTCAGTGCGCATAACGGAAAAATATATGCGAAACAATTATCCTCAAAGAAATGTCTTTTTGGTTTTCAAATTCCGATGGAAAAACAATGCCTTGTTAATTCTTAATTGACTGATATATAACTCTTTTACTTAAATAGTTATTCTTATTCCTCTTAACTTACCCTTGTGAGGAATGGGAAAATTTTTAAATCTTGTTAGAATAGTTTTGTGTAGTGAAAATAAGGAGATTTAAATGTTTTATAACGTATTGAAAGTGAAAGATATTGTTGATGCAAAAGAAGAAAAATTTGAAAGAAAAATTTTGATGGAGAAAGATAATAGCAGTCTTTCCGTTATTGCATTGAAAAAAGGTGAGATTATTGATACTCATACGTCTGTTTGTGATTCAGCTGTATATGTTTTTGACGGGGAGATTGAACTTCATTTTGAGGCTCAAAAGTTTACTGTTAAGAAAGAAGAATTACTAATGTTTAAAAAGGATGAACATCATAAGGTTTTGGCGAACAAGGATAGTGAATTTCTTCTTATGAAAATCTAGGGCTTAATCAATTGATTTAATAGGTAAACAAGGATTCCCGACGGCTACAACGTTGTCGGGAATATCTTTAGTGACGAC
The DNA here is from genome assembly GCA_900554385.1 of uncultured bacterium. Classification (GTDB taxonomy): domain Bacteria; phylum Cyanobacteriota; class Vampirovibrionia; order Gastranaerophilales; family Gastranaerophilaceae; genus Scatousia. The sequence continues at coordinate 8,865 of USHE01000009.1, forward strand.
ACTGCCTGCTCCGATAACAGAATTATTTCCAATTGTTATACCCGGTAAAATCACAACATTCCCGCCTATCCATACGTTATTTCCTATTGTAATCGGTTTAGCATATTCTGCAAACGTATTACGTTCTTTGGCATTTAGCGGATGTATTGCCGTGTAGAATCCGCAGTTTGGACCTATAAAAACATTTGTGCCGAAATTTACAGGGGCGCAATCGAGAATTACACAATTGTGATTTATGTATAAGTTTTCGCCGCAATAAATGTTAAAACCGTAATCGCAGAAGAAGTTCGGTTCTATTGTAATGTTTTTACCTGTTCTCCCGAAAAGTTTTTTTAGGATTGTCCTTTTTTCATTTTTATTTTCGGGCAAAAGGTTATTGTAGTTCTGACACAATGTTTTGGCAAAAGAGCGTGCGTTTATTAAATCTATATCGGCGGGATTATATTTTTCGCCGCTTATCATCTTGTTTTTTTCTGTCATCGCTGTAATTTCTCCGTGTTGCTTCTGCTTATCTGATGCAAAGACGTTCAAGTTTTCTCGCAAATCTTACGATTGGTTTTTCTATATCAGCAGAGATTGAATCCACGAGAATTGTTTTGCATCCGAGCTTTTTGCCGCAAAGCACATCTGTAAGCGGTCTATCGCCAACAAAGGCGGTTTCTTCTGCCTTCATCCCGCAGGAGTGCATGTATTCTTTTGCAGCTTTCGTGTCAGGTTTTTTTGCGCAAAACACAAGCGGGAAATCTGAAACTTTTTTAACTTTTTCAATGTATTCACTGTTATGATTATTGGAGATTACTGCAATTGAAAAATCTTTTTGGACTTCTTTCAGCCATTGCAAGGTTTTTTCTGTGTAACAGCCTGATTTAGATGCCATAATCGTGCTGTCTAAATCAAAAAGCATGTTTTTTATTCCTGAATTTTTTAGTTCTTCTAAATCAATTTCGTATATGTTTTGTAAATTATAATCAGGTTTAAGAAACATGATTTTTGACTCCTATAGTTCTGGCAATTGCGTATTTGTAATTTTTAGGTTCAACTGTGAAGTTTAAGCAGACATCATCGTAAGTGTTGCCTAAATCAGAATTTTCACCATCTTTGATAATTTCAGTAACCGTTGTTATGAACTGTTCTTCAGGCGTAATGATTTCAATTTCATCGTTAAGGTGAATTTTATTTTTTATTTTTACAAGATAACCATCGTCTGTTTTATCTTTAAATTCACACAAGAAATCGGCACCGGCAAGGCCTTTTGATATATCATAGCTGTAACTGTCAGGTTTGTTTTCTCCAAGAGCAAAACCTGTTGTGTAGCCTCTGTTTCCTACTTTTTGAAGCTCTATAAAGTATTTGTGTAAATCCGTATCAGGGTTTTTAAGACACTCATCAATTGACTGTCTGTAGGTTATTGCAACAGCTGACACATAATACAAACTTTTTGTCCGACCTTCAACTTTAAGCGAATCAATTCCAGCGTCAATAAGTTCTTTTATGTGTTCAACCAGACATAGGTCTTTAGGGCTTAATATGTGAGAACCGCGTTCATCCTGATTAATCTCATAATATTGTCCGGGGCGGGTTACTTCGCCAAGTTTGTAACTCCAGCGGCAAGGTTGAGAGCAATTGCCGTGATTGGCTTTTCTTTCTCCATTTGTGAAATAGTCGCTTAAAAGACATCGTCCGGAGAATGCCACACATTGAGAACCGTGACCAAAACTTTCGAGTTCAACATCCGGTACCTGTTTTTTTATTTCCGCAATATCCTTTATCGCAAGTTCTCTTGCTAATATTACTCTGCTTGCACCGAGGTCGCGCCAGAATTTCACACTTTCATAATTTAATGTGTTTGTTTGAGTGCTTATGTGAACAGGGGTATCCGGCATATATTTTCTAACCAGATTAAATACCCCAAAATCGCTAAGAATTATCGCATCAGGGTTTGCGTCTTTAAATCTGTCGATGCAGGCTTCAAGCTGTTTTATATCGTCATTAAACGCGAAAATATTAAGTGTAACGTAAGCCATTGCCCCTAGTGAGTGTGCTAAATCTACAGCTTGTTTAAGATTATCCAACGTAATAAGCTGTCCTTTTCTCATTGCTCGTAAGCTGAAATCTACAACTCCGAGATAAACGGCATTAGCCCCGTAGCGTATTGCGTATTCGAGTTTTTCCAAGTTGCCCGCAGGCATTAAAAGTTCTATATTATGCATAACTGTATATTACCCGAAAGGACATAAATAATCAACTAATCGGGTGATGTCATTTTTTCGTTAATGAAGAAAATAGAATATGTAGATAATATGTTTTTGGAGAGCGATATGCAGGTAATTGAAAATGCAACAACTACTATTAAAGAAATTTGGGATTATCAACATCCGGTAATGCACATCTGGTTTCTTATGAGTGCAGCATCGCTTTGTTTTATGTTTGCATTACTGTTTTTTGTTGTTTAAATATTTTTTTTATTCAGCAATGTCTACTATAGCGTAGGCATTGAAATCGATTGAGCCGAAAATGATTTTGTACTGTTTTTCGTTATAATCCAACAGTCCTGTGAAATTGATTTCAGGCTGGTCAAAGTCTTCGTTTGTTTCAATTGCGGGAAAATCCGCCATAAGGTAATGTGCCTGATATAGTTTTAAACGTGGCTGACCGTTTTTCATCTCACCCTTAACCTGATAATGTCCTACAGGAAGAATATCAGTTTCGCCAAGTTTTAACGGTGTTGAAATGCAGATTACCGGCAGGGTTTCCGGCATGTTGTTAATAAAGTCTGTTTCGTTGCTTTGACGGAATTCTTCTCCTTTTGGAATATTTTTGTCACGCTTCTTCTTTTTTTGTTTGCTTTGAAGTGCTTTTTCAAATTCTTCGTCGGTGACAGGTTTTTGTCCGTATGAATTTTGGTCGCCGAAATTATCCCATAAATCTCCGTCTGCGTAAGCACAGTTTGTTGTGATGAGTAATATTCCAAAAAGTATTATAAAAATTTTTCTCATATTATTATTTTAATAAAATTTTTTAACTTGTAAACATTCAATTAATGTATTGGTATGAATACGAAAAGAGCGGCATAGCCGCTCCAAAACACAAGATATAAAATACACACTTTGCGAGAAATTTATATGTTTTTTATTCGATATAGCCGGCAAGCAGTTCCTGTCCGAGGTTTGATAATCTCAATTTCTTTAAAGCTCGGAGTTCAGTTTGTCGTATACATTCTTTTGTAACTCCGTAGATATTGCCGATTTCTTCCAGAGTTCTTTTTGGCGCATTCCCAAGCCCGTAGCGCATTCTTACTACTTCCTGCTCTCTTTCTTTTAACGTAGAAACTACGAATTCTATATCGTTTTGTAAATTTTTGAATTCTGCATTCTCTGATACTGAAGCTTTTTCATCCTCAAGAATATCCGCAATGTTCATGTCCTTGCCGTTTTCACGTTCAAGTCCGCTTTCTATTGAAATTGTTTTTGTGTATGCAGAAAGGAAGGCTTCTATTTTATTCGGTTCAATATTCATTCTTTTTGCGACTTCTTGAGTTTTTACCTGACAATTATTCTCACGTTCCATTTCAGCTTTTACTTTTGAAAATTTAGAAAGGGTTTCTTGGATGTAAACAGGAATTTTCATGCAGTGGGACTGTTCAGATATAGCCTTGAACATTGATTGTTTAATCCACCAGCTTGCATAAGTCGCAAATTTATAGCCAAGTTTGTAGTTGAATTTTTCCGCAGCAATCATCAACCCGAGATTACCTTCTTGTATCAAATCTACCATTGGCAGACCTGATACGTGGATTGCTTTTTTGGCAATGCCGATTACAAGTTTTAAATTAGCCTGTATAAGACGCTGTTTTGCTTCAGCATCTCCTTCTTTTGCAAGTTTTGCAATTCTTTTTTCTTCGTCGGTACTTAAAGAAGGATAGGTTGAAATCTCTCTTAGATAAGCGGTTAAAACACTGTCGTTTGAAGATTCTATCACTTCATTTTTGGCAGGATCAGATTTTGAGGTTGTTTTTCTCATTTTTACGGGTAAATCATTGCTCATAGATATAAAACTCCTTAACTTTTTGCTTTCGGGAATTTCGCACCAAAAATTCCCATACCGTTTACACCATAGCGGCAGCAAGTAACACGATTAGATATATACTTAGTATATATCATAGTATATATTATTTCAAGCCATGTGTTAAGCTTTGTTAAGTATGTTTTTCTTTAATATAACTCTTTTTTGTGTTATTATGTCTTGCGAGGAGAGTAAAAATATGAAAAAGAAAATTTTTATTGCACTAAGTATATTAGTTGTTTGTGTTACTACGGCTCTTGTCGGGGTTGCAGTTACAAATAACATTGAAACATCAAAGAAAACAGTTCCGTCTGATTATCATATCGGCATAACTTATGAAGAAGCTTTAAAAGATAATAAACCGGTTGTCGGATTGTTCTACGTTGACTGGTGCGGTTATTGCTTAAGATTTATGCCTAAATATTCTACGTTGAGCAAGCTTTATAAAAATAAATATAATTTTGTAATGTTGAATGCCGAAGCTCCTGCAAATCAGGCTTTGGTTCAGGATGTTGCGTTGTCCGGTTTCCCTACTATGTATATTCTTGATCCGAAATATGATAACAGAATTCTTTTGAATAATGCAATTTATTTGGATTTGAAGAAAACACGCACAGAACTTGACAGATATTTATCTATCAGAAAAAAACTTGATAGTGCAGAACAGTGTTCTGATAAATAGCAAAAAAAAAGACCTTGAAATCTTTGTCAAGGCCTATCCGTTTAAATAAGAAGAGAGAGCTTTATGTTTATATAAAGTACAGTTGTTTTTAAAAATTGCTATTAACGAGTCCAATTTTTAATAAAACTTAACATAATAAGGAAATGTAATGAAAGATATCCAAAATCTTAAAGACACCAGGAATGTTGATATTCAAAAAGTAGGAATTAAACATATTGATGTTCCGTTGATAATACAGAGGAAAAATAATTCAAATCAGGTCGTTTCAGCCAAGGCACGGGTAAGTGTTTCTTTGCCAAGAGATTACAAAGGAACGCACATGTCGAGGTTTGTCGAAGTTTTGAACGAGTGGCAGAATAAAAATCTTCTTGGTGTTGACATAAAAGGCTGTTTGGAAGCTGTTATAAAAAATCTTGATGCACGGAGCGGAGAACTTCAGTTTAAATTTAAATATTTTGTTGAAAAGAAATCTCCGGTAACAAATCTCTCGGCACAAATGGCTTACGAGGCTTTTTTTGAGGGTAGAATTGATGAGCAAAGCGGGTACAAATTTATCTTAGGAATTGAAGTGCCGGTAACTACGCTTTGTCCTTGTTCTAAGGAAATTTCTGATAATGGTGCGCATAATCAGCGGGCTTTTATTACGGTGAAAGTTTCTTATGATGAGGACAAGCATATTTGGCTTGAAGATTTGATTTCTCTTGTGGAAAGCTGTGCTTCTTGTCCTGTTTATCCGCTTTTAAAACGTGAAGATGAAAAGTTTGTGACTGAAAAAGCGTGGGATAATCCTAAATTTGTTGAGGATGTGTTACGGGATGTTGTGGTTAAACTGCGTGAACATCCGATTGTAAAAGAATTTGAGGTTGAGTGTGAAGCAGTTGAAAGTATTCATAACCATTCAGCTTGGGCTTATCAAAAAGAAGTTAAATAAAAAAGGAGCGATAACCGCTCCTTTTTTTTATTCCTTTAATAGATTTTCAGCGAGTTCTGATTCTGTTCGTCCATTTAATGATTTGTTTATCTTTTGGAGTTTTTGGGCAATAAGTTCCATATTATCTGTCCAAACAAAATTATCTTTAACATACTTTTCTGCTTTGTCAAAATCGCCGTCAATTTGAATTCTTACGATTTCTGCAAGCATTTCTTTTGCAATAGGGACGACTTTGTCTATATTTACGTGTATTTTACCTTCAGGAGTAATTTCGTAAGCTCCTCTTTCCGCAAAATATTTATTTTGCATAACAGTTCTTACTCTGTGGGCTTGACTTAGGTCTGGTTTTGATTTTAAGAAATTGTCAGTGATTGTTGTGACGATTATTTGTTTTCTCTGCTCTGGTGTGTACATTCCAAGTTCAGTAAGAAGATCCACGAAAGCAAGAGAACCCATATCGGCTTTGTTTTCTTCTATAATATTTCTGTATTTGCCCAAAGATTCTCCACCTTTTTTAGGACCAAGAGAATGTGCATTTTCATGTCCTATTGTAAACCAGTGGTCAGCCTCATCAAGATAATACTGATGCTGGTCTTTATCAAGAATTTCGTCAAGTCTTTCCTGTAACTTCGACATGTCGCTCACAAATCTGATTTGTCTGTGATAAACATTACGTCTTCCGCCTCCGATTTGTAAAGATAGTTTGTCATCATTCGGAAGGTTTTCCGCCAGAGTAATTCCGCCTCTGTATTCTCCAACATTTCCTGTTACCGCAACAAGGTCAACATCCACCATTGTTTGTTTTGCGTCACCCTTGGTCGAAATATTTTGTTCATATTCGTTATTAAACGGCATATTTTGGGCTAATGTCGGCAAGTACTGTTTAATTGCCATTAAAGCATCTGTACCTTTTTTATTAACAATGCCGACACGTCCTCCGAGAAAATCTTTCGGAATTGGAGAAATTCCACGCTCCTCAAGCAGTTTGCTGAGTTCTTTATTTTCAACTATTGTGCCTGTCATTTCGTCTTCGTAGTTCTCGCGTGTTATTGTAAATTCCAGCGGTGTATCCTGCAAGGTTGCCCACTTTTTATCAGCGTGCGCATCCAGCATAGGGTCTGCACTACGTAAGGCTCTTGCTTGTAATTTTAAGTATTCGTTGAAATCAGCATTTGTTGATAATTCAGAAGCTTTCTCAAGTTCATCTGCCATTTTTGAGAAATCTTCTTTGTATTTGTCTATATAATCTATTCCTACAAGTTCATCTCCTTTACGCTCTACCACTGAACGCTGGGTGAGTATTTTCTTAACTTCGTTATCCTTACCCTCTTTAAGCATTTTCGTAAGAATTTTGTGGAATTCTTCTTTTGTTAAATCTTCAGGATAGACGCCTTTTCCGGGAAGTTCGCCAATTCCTTTAGCAAGATAAATTTTTTGTGACATAGAGTCAATTGCATTAATTCCTTTTTGAGCATCAAAGAGTATCTTTGTCATTTCGGCGTCTTTATTGCCTTTTGTGATTTCTTTCTCTAAATATTCTTTGAATGCGAGATTGTGCGGATTATCAAGCTGCATATTAATTCTTTCTAATATATAAGCCGCTTTTACAAGGTGCTTCAGGGCTTGCTTGTCGCCGTCAGCGAGAGCAAGATATTCAGGTGCATCAGTTTTGAGCATCTTTTTGGTAATTAAATAATCTTTGTGTGTACGTTTTTGTAATTCTTCCGTCGAAAGATTAAGTTCATACATTTTATTTATAAATGCGCTGTTATTAGTGGACATTTTAGAAAGCTCCTTCATCAATAAATTTGTGCTGCGTACTGTATAAGTTTTCTGAACCGGCGGGGCTGCAGGTTTTTGAGTTGTAAGATATTTTTCCTTAAATCGTTTGATTGAAATTTGATTAATATCCATAGGCTTTATTATAGCAGTTTTTTCGGGATATGCAAGAGGACTACTTATGGTAAGTTTCGCCTTTGATTATTTTAAAGGCTCGATATATCTGTTCTACAAGGATTAGACGTGCAAATTGATGTAGAAATGTCATTTTTGACATGCTCATTTTTAAATTTGCACGCGCCGATACTTTTGCCGAAATTCCGCACGATGAACCTATTACAAAGATGATTTCACTCTCTCCCGAATTTGTCAGTGTAGTTATTTTCTCTGCAAATTCTTCTGACGAGAACTGTTTTCCGTTTATCTCCATTGTAATTACATAGGATTGCGGTTTAATGTGTGATAAAATTTTGTCGGCTTCCTCGTCCAATGCCCGTTGAATAAGATTTTCATCCTTTATTTCAACCGGCGAAATTTCTATAATTTCAACCGATGCATAAGGCGTCAGGCGTTTCATAAATTCTTCGATGCCGTCTTTTAAAAACTTTTCTTTTATTTTTCCCAGTGCAATTATCTTAATTTTCATTTGCCATATAAATTGTTCTTGACGGGAATGCAAACTCAATGCCTTCTTCCCTAAAGCGTTTTATGATTTCCAGCATAACAATTTCTTTAATCTTAAGGTATTTTACGTAATTGTTTGTTTTTACGTAGGCATTCATTTTTATGTTTATAGAGCTGTCAGCCAGTGTGTCCAGAAAAACGACATAATCACTGTATATATCGCTGTTTGTATCAAGGATTTCTTCTATAATTTCGATTGCTCGTTTTAATTTGTCATCGCTAGTGTCGTAAGTTACTCCAAAAGTTTCTAAAATTCTTCTTTTATGTGCTTTGGTAACGTTTACTATTTCTCCGTCAGCAACCTTGCTGTTAGGTATTATCGTTAAAGCGTTGTCTAAAGTTCTGATTTTTGTTGAACGTACATTTATGTCCTCAACCGTTCCCTCAACGCCGTCAACTTTAATATAGTCTCCTATTTCAAAAGCTTTGTCTGACAAAATTGCAAGAGTTCCAAATATATTTGCGATAGTAACATTAGCTGCAAAACCTACTGCCAAACCTGTAATTCCGAAACCTGCTATTAATGAAGATACTGAATATCCGTGGTTTTGAAGTAATGCTGCTATTAAGATGAAAAATACAATGAATTTTATTATTCTGGAAAATATTGGTATAAATTTAACGAGTTGAGAACTCTTTTTTTCTATAAATTTTTTCTTTAATTTATTTTCAAAAATATCTACGGTTTTGAATAAAAGTGCAAGAATGACAATATTCAAAATGACTTCTAAAATAATGTCAAAGTGAATAGTTTCAAGTACTTTTTGAATTTTTTCAAAATAATCTATAATTTCGTTTAACATCAGCGTAAATCCCTATTATTAATACTTAATTGAGTATAAGATAAAGCAAGTCTACCGTCAATAGTTAAGGTTAACAATAAAATGGCATGCTGTAATAAATTTATCAAATAAATAAAGAGTCCTGTAATAAGGACTCTTTATGGAGCGGAAGACGAGACTCGAACTCGCGACATTCTGCTTGGAAGGCAGAAGCTCTACCAACTGAGCTACTTCCGCAAGGATTATTAGCTACAAACTATAATCTAATATAAACAAGAAAATTTTGCAAGTGATTTTCTCTAATTCTTAAGGATTAATTATTAATTCCTAAAATTATATTGCAAATACCATTCTCAGGGAGGGTGAAAAATTGCTGAAAAAACGTTATCATACTAATATAAGCTTACTGTATCCAGGCACTTTTTCGGGGTTGCGATAAGAGTTTTTCTTTAGCGGGTTTGGTTTAAAATACTGTAAGCTTATTCCCTATAAAAGCTATGTACACTTTTTATAATGGTTTTCACGTTTGATATACTTGAACCCGTCGTAACATCCCGGCGGGTTTTCTTTTTATCTGTTTTTATGTATAATTATTGTGAGGAATTAATTAAAGGAGTGTTAAAATGACTGATGAAGTTAGAGCAAGCCATATTCTTGTTAAAACTGAAGATAGAGCTAACGAATTGTATGAAGAAATTAATAATGGAAAATCTTTTGCAGATGCCGCAGCTGCTTATTCAGAATGTCCGTCTGGTGCTAATGGCGGCGATTTAGGTTTCTTTGGCAGAGGCATGATGGTTAAACCATTTGAAGATGCTGCATTTGCTTTGGAAGTTGGCGTTGTTTCAAAACCGGTTCAAACTCAGTTTGGATGGCATTTGATTAAAGTTACTGATAGAAAATAATTATGTCTGACTTAATAACAAATATCAGAAATTTTATTTCAGATGAAAATTTGGATTGTCTGCTTATTAACTCCACCAATGAATTCTTGGTGGAGTATAATTCTTTAGCGGAAAATTCCAGATACAATCTGACTGGTTTTTCGGGGTCTACAGGTGATGCGGTTGTTACAGCAGATAAAGTTTTTTTGTTTGTTGACGGAAGATATCATATTCAAGCCGATATGGAAGTTGACCATAATATTGTTACAGTGGTCAAGCTTAAGGCTGGTGAAAAAGTCATAAATTAAATGGTATCTCTATTGCCTGATAATGCCGTTTTAGGGGTTGTAGCAAAGAAGAATTCTCAAGCTCGTGTGGAATTATTGCAAAAATATTTCAATGTAAGACTTTTGGATGTTGATATTGCAGAACCCGTTTTTGAACTTGAGGAAGATGAAATTGTTGATGTAGATATGCGTTATACAGGGGCTTCTTTTGATGAAAAATTCCATCGTCTGACATCTACATTAAAAGATGATGAAGCCTTTTTGCTCACAAATTCGGAAGATGTTTCTTACCTTTTTAATAAACGTGATTTTTTAAAGCCGTTTGCATCTAAAATTACAGCAAAGGCGATTGTGACAAAGCATGGTGCGGAATTTTTTACAAGAAAAAAAATGTCGTTGTTTGAACAAAGATTATCTGAACTTAATGGTAAAGTTTTTGTTGATAAAAAGTCTATAAATGCGTATGATTATTTACTTTTAAAAGAGCGTGCCGTTCCGGTTGATATGAATCCGGTTCAACAGATGAGAGCTGTTAAGACGGATGCTGAGCTTGCACATTACAAAGAGGCGTTTCAAAAAACTGATTCTGCAGTGCGCGCGATAAGAGATTATATTGAAAACAATACTGGTATCTCAGAATACGATATTGCTCGAAAATTGGAGGAAGAATTTATTCGTTTCGGGGCGAAAGGTTTAAGTTTTAATTCTATTGTTGCAAAGGATAAAAATTCTGCTCTTGCTCATTATTCAAAATCTTCAAGAAATGAAATTGTCACGGATGGAAGTCTGGTGCTTATTGATTGCGGGGCGTATTATGAAGGCGGGCTTGCAACTGATATTACTAGAGTTTTTGTGAAAGGTGAACCTTCTGGGCTGCAGAAGACAGTTTATACAACTGTTTTGAAAACATTTTTGCATGCTTTTAATTTCAATGTTGATGGCAAGACCAGCGGATTTGATATTGACACGCTTGCCAGAAAAGTTATTGCCGAAAATCAGATTGAGGGTTTTGAATTTAACCACGGACTCGGGCATGGTATCGGGATTAGCGTTCATGAATATCCGCCTAATCTTTCAAACAATGATCTTGCTAAGGTAAAACTTACGGAGAATATGTGTTTTACCATTGAGCCGGGATTATATAATAAAGAGTTTTTCGGTGTTCGTTTAGAGAACTCCTGTTATCTTAAAAATGGAAAAATTAATTCTTTTGTAAATATGAATTATGAAAAAAAACTTATTGATTTTAATATGCTGACAGAGCAGGAAAAAGTATGGCTGAATGATTTTGAGGTATTGTAGTGGAAATTTCAAGTGTTAATAATGAGCTGGTAAAAGAAACCGTAAAGTTACAGCAAAAAAAATATCGTGATAAAACCTGCAAGTTTATACTGGAAGGTGAAAAGTCTGTTAAAGAAGCTTTTGAAGCCGGTATTGAGATTGAAAATGTTTTTGTATTGGCAGAAAAATCTTTTTTGTATTCATACTTGAAAGAGAAATTGATTTTGACAAATACTGCAGTATTAAAGAAAATTTCGACAACAGATACAGCTCCTGAAGTTGTGGCAGTTGCAAAACAAAAAGTGTATGATAAAAAAGTTCTCGAAAAATGCAAGAAAGTTGTCCTGCTTGAAAATATTAGAGATTTAGGAAACCTCGGCACAATCCTGCGTTCATCAGTGGCATTTGGTGCGGATGCCGTTGTCTTGTACGGAGATTGCGCCGATTTGTATAATCCTAAATGTGTGCGTTCATCTGTCGGAAATTTGTGGAAAATCCCTGTACTGCAAATTAAGGAGTTTGATGAACTTAAAGTCTTTGATGCTTTTGAACGTATTGCAACTTTGCCGAGAGCAAAGACTTATTTGAAAGATTTTAAATTGAACCTCCCTTCTCTTGTTATGTTTGGCAGTGAAGCAGACGGATTAAGCCCTCAATTAGTGGAGTTTTCTAATCGTGAGGTGAAAATTGAGATGGCAAGTTCCGTTGAGTCACTTAATTTAAGTGTTTCATGTGCCGTTGTATTATATGAGCTTTTCTTTGAAGAACTTGTTCAACATCATATTTCATGACAATTAATATTTTCCCCTGAACATTTCAGTAATCATGCTTTAGACAAGATGGGCAAACCAAGACGTGGGCTTTACGAAAATTTTGTTGATAAA
>USHE01000010.1 GCA_900554385.1 uncultured bacterium
TACCGTAGGTTTTAGACTAGTACTTAGAAGTGCATCTCAAAAAGATTTTGACAGTGTATTTCAGGAACTCGGGAAAATGGTAAAAGCCGGCAATTTTAAAGTAAAAGAAATTGAAAATTATAGATTAACCAGAAAAGACAGCTACGTTTCGTCCAAAACACTTGATAAATTTGAAAAAATCTGCCAATCCAAAGGTCAATTTCCATCCAGAAGCGGTAAAGCAATTCCGAACGGATATACTGCAGTCCATCTTACTATAGAGCTTCCAAACGGACAAATTGCGGAAATTCAAATTATGGGTAGAGATTTGGAAAGAATAAAAGAACTCGAAGACTTTTATTACAAAAAACGCTGCCACAAATCATTTGACCCTAAATATAAGCAAATCGAAGACTTAATGGATGAGAAAATGAAAAAACTTGATGATTTCCAAAAAGAATCACTCAACAGGTACATTAAAGATTCATTCATTCACGCAAGAGAACTTCCTCCAAGAACTCACAAAAACAAAGATTCAGCTAAAGACTTTCTACCAATACCTTATTCCCTACCTCAAGAGTTGGGATTTGCAAATTTGTTTAAATTAAAAGAACAATGCGATTTAGCTGCAAAAACTGTTAAACAGAAATAATTGCAACATTTTCCACATGATAAGTGTGACAGAACATATCAAAAGGCTGTATGCTTTCAACGCGGCAGCCTTTTTCTCGTAAATATTTCAAATCACGAGCCAATGTTGCAGGGTTGCAGCTTACGTAAACAATAGTACCCTTTGAAAGCCTTAACGCCTCATCCAAAGACTGCTGCGTACAGCCTTTACGCGGCGGGTCAAGAATTATCACGTCAAACTTGCGTTTTGTTTTCTTGCAGTATAAAGCAGTATCCATATTGTGAAGCTCAACATTATGAATATCGTTCAACTCGAGAACTTCTCTTGCTTTTGTAACAGAATCTTTGTTTTCTTCAACTGACACAACCTTTTCCGCCACATCACAAACAGAAATTCCAAAAGTTGCAACACCAGCATAAGCATCTAACACTGTAGGATTTTCAAAATTATTTTTTATATAGTCTTTCACGTAAGAAAAAATATTTTCTGCACTTTTAGGATTTACCTGAAAAAATGTATTAGCACCAATTCTAAATGTCTTATCCAGCAGTCTTTCTTTTACAAAATCTTTTCCGCAAACACATTCAGTTTCTGCCCCGAGAATAACATTTGTCTGCTTAGTATTAAAATTTACACACACACCGGAAACAGATTTGAATTCCGCAAAAATCTCATTGCAAAAATCTTTTAACCGAGGAAAAACTTTTTTTGAATTAACGACAAGAGTAACCAGAACCTTACCGGTAGCCGCAGAAACTCTTAAGACCACATGCCTCAAATCACCGGCATGCTTTTTCTCATTATAACCGGAGATACTGTAATCAAAAGATTTCACGCGTATAAATTCTATAATTTCATCACAAATTTGCGGTTGAATAGGGCAATGTTTAATATTTACAATTTCGTGAGTCTGAGGTTTGTAATAGCCGGCAAGAAGTCTTTTTGAAACTTTTGTTTGAGAAACAGGATACTGAATTTTATGCCTATATTCTTTTATTTGAGGGCTTGGAATAGGATTAGGAACTTCAATATCCAATCCGCCGATTGAGCGCATAGCATCTTCCACGATTTGCCTTTTTAATTCAAGCTGATAATCATAGTCAATAAATTGAAGCTGGCATGCCCCGCATACCTTTTGCAGCGCACAAAACGGCTCAACCCTGTGAGGAGAAGGTTTTAGGATATCAAGAATTTTAGCATTTGCATAATTTTTAGTAATTTTTGTGATTTTAATCTTCAATTCATCTTCAGGACAGGCATTGTCGACAAAAACCACACAGCCGTCAACTCTGGCAATACCTGTTCCTAAGTTAGAGAGTTTTTCAATACTTACAGTCAATTCGTCATTAATATTCATACAAATATTATAACATAAATTACTTTGGAAGATGGCTAAAAAAATCAGGCTCCGATAAAGCTTTGTAAGTACAACCTGCACCGTTCATATTAGAACCGGAAGTTAATGAGCAATAAGAGTCAGATATGCTATAATAAGCAGTACCATGAACACCCATAGGTTTTAACGCCCCCTTATCATCAAGTTCAAACATGAAAACATCTTGCCCGAGACGATTAGGATTTTTATTATATCCGTTTACATCAACCGTAATATAAATATTATTACCAGCAGGAGAATTTTCTATAAGTATCAAAGTTGAATCATTTAAAACAAATTGCCCATCATCTGTATAATACATAGAAATATTTGTTTTACCATTATAAGTCTTATATGTTCTTTGAAATTCATCATAAGCAGAGCCGCCTGCATCAAAATTAGGTACGCAACTTTTAGGGATATCAGTTCCCATACCACAATCTTTGACAAAACGAAGATACTTCATAAGCATAAATTTCAAAGTATAAGGTTGTAAATTTGCAGAAGTAGCACGCTCTCCATTGCTTGCAGCGTACATATCAAGTGCCTGTTGCAAAAGTGAATATGAACGTTTTAAGGCAACCGAAAGCTCTTTATTTTTAGTATTATTAATGACTGAGGGCAGAGTAATAGCTGCAACCACGCCAATAATCCCCAGAGTAATCAAAACTTCTGCGAGCGTAAACGCTTTTTTCATCTTAGCCTCCTATATTTTTTAAGGTATAACCAATAAGCTATATCTAATATAGCATAAGTTCATAGAATTAACAACATGGGATACGTAAGAAAAACAAACAACACCAAAAAGCAAAAGTTATTAAAAATCATAGGACAATTAATCAAAGAAAAACGTTTGCAAAAAGAAAAGGGGATATTATTACTTGGTTATGAATATGACGTTTCCGGCAGCTCAATCATGCATCTGGAACGAGGAGAGCGTGATGTACAGGTCACAACCCTATGGAAGTTAGCAAATGCTTTTGGCATGTCATTTTCAGAATTTGTAAAAGAAGTAGAAACGCGACTGCCGGAAGGATTTAAACTGATTGATGACTAAAAAGAAAAAAAGTAGTTGACAGAAAAAGTTTTTTTGATACTATAGAAGATGTCGAGAGACAAGGGCGTTTAGCTCAGTTGGTAGAGCGTCTCCCTTACAAGGAGAGGGTCAGAAGTTCGAGTCTTCTAACGCCCAAATAAAAGGAGGAACACTGGTTGCTCCTTTTTTTATTGCTAAAAGATGCTGAAACAAGTTCAGCATGATGCTATAAAGATTGTGTCCACACTATGAACTTTGCTTCATCGCATGGGGCGTTGGCAGGGACCCGCAAATTTGATGGGGGATACTGCGCTCGACCCCAAACACAATCAAACAACTACATACATCATCGCATGGGGCGTTAGCGCAGTTGGTAGCGCACGACACTGGCAGTGTCGGGGGCAGGGGTTAGAATCCCCTACGCTCCAAATTAAAAAAGAGCCTTAATGGCTCTTTTTATTACTTTTAAATATTATCGTCAAAAAGCACAAGCTAAAATTTTTAAGCCTTAGATGTTCTTCAGAACTTGAATAAAAAGTAAGCTGGTTAAACAAGTTCAGTATGGCTCTCTTAGCTATTATTCAAAGCCACAATCTTAGCAGATTTAGATAAACTTAACGGTTTCAGTTAAATTCAAACGTTCACTATGACGTACATTTGGTTCTGCATCAGGTGCAGGATAACCTGTTGGAAAAATCGCAACCGGAATAATATTTTCAGGAAGCGCGAATTTTTCAATAACGGCTTGCGGATCAAAATGCCCGACCCAAGTTGTCCCCAGCCCTAGATTTGCTATTTCTAACATCATGTGAGTTGCGACAATACTTGCATCCACTTCACCCATATCTTTATTATCATAAGAACGCTTCCAGCTTACAGAATTATCATAACAAATCAAAAAAGCGAGCGGAGCGTCAAAATGAAATCTCGTACACTCTTTTAATTTTGCAAGACTTTCATCACTTTCGAGAACAAATATTCGCTGCGGCTGAAAATTCACCGCAGTCGGAGCAAGTCTGCCTGCTTCAAGAATATTTTCAATTTTTTCTTGTTCAACTTTATTTTGCGCAAATTTTCTTACAGAATAACGCTCTTTTAACAAATCCATAAACACCATATAAAACCTCCTTATTTTAAATATTTTTGCAAAATTAATTTTTTGAGAGCTTTAGAGTGAACCGCCATTGGCTCAAGTTCAATAACCTTATCAAGTGAGTCCACAGCTTCTTTATATAAACCTAATTTCTTTTGAACAACAGCGGCATAAAAATACGCATCAGCAAAACCTTTATCAAGCTGAACAGCCTTTTGAAAATCACTGAGCGCATCTTGCAATTCACATTCTTCAGGTTCTTCATAGGAAAGAATTGCCTGCGCACGATTAAAATAAGCATCCGTCATGCCTGAATCAATTTCGATTGCCTTTGAATAATTTTCTAAAGCCGCCTGCAGCTGATTAAGATTGTGATAGGCAATACCTTTAGAAAAATAAGTAAGAGCTGATTTGTCATTCAACTCTAAAGATTTTTCAAAGTACTCAAGGGCTTTTTCAAAATTTTGCTGATTTGTCTGCTCAATCCCTAAGCTTGTATAATATTTATAATCTTTTTCCTTATCCATAAAATTCTCCTTATCTGAATAATACTTAAAAAAATCCGTGTTTACAATAGCGCAGAAGTTAATTCAAAAAGTACCTTTTTGACTAATGAAACAAAATTTTTATTTTTAATAATAAAGACATGAATATAATTAATAAATTACTGACAACACTAGGATACAACAGCAAGCTCCATTTTGATAAATGGACTAAAGAACATGAATTTGTTTCAGGCAAGAAGAAATGGATTGCGAATATACTGCCGTCAGAACTTTTAACACGAAACATAAAACACGCCGTGGAATCGCTTGTAACATTATGTGAATGTGATGAATTTTTCAGAGAATTTCCAGAAAATATAAAAAGTCCTGATTACGGAGATAAATGGGGCAGGCTTGCGAATTACATCGAAATAAACAATCGTGCAATAGCTGAAATGCACGGAGATAAGACTTCAAACGGAATTTTAAGCACAATAAAAATTCTTCCGGCAATTCCCCCTTCAGCAAAAAGCTGGGCAAACTGCATTATCTTATCGCAAATTTTTCCGAATATATATGGTGATGGCTATAACAAAGGACCTTTTGAAGAAAATTCTATATACGGTATAAAATTAAATGCAGGATACAGCGACAACATTATAGATAGGTCTATTATTGATAAGATTTCTGCGGAAGAACAATTTAAAGCATTTAATGATTTAGCACATTTTCACGGATTAAAAACAGGGTTTCGGACAGTAATATCAGCCGACCAGATTAAAGTGTGCTATCCAGATCACGAAGAAGGTTTTGGATGGTGCAAACCTGAGCATCAGGAACTTTTTATAAATGAACACGTTAAACTTATGAAACTTGGATTTGAGAGCATATTTATAGATTCAGCCAAACACATAGGCGGATATGAATGCGAAAATTACACAGGAGTAGGAGATTTGCCTGAATACGGTCAGATGCAGTATATATTGCAGCAAATACGAGAACGTTCGGGAATGACAACGCTAAGTTTCGTGGGAGAAAAAAGTACCGGAGATTTTGAAAGGTATAAAAATCTGGGACTTACATCAGGCACAGCTTTTGTAACACCGGATGATTTCAATAACGTAAAACAGTGGTCGGAAAAATTAAAATACAACAGAGAGTACGCCCCAGGAATTGAAGTATCAAACGACAACGACAATGGCGGCTCCAGATATGAGGACAGGCTGAACCGAATAAATACATGTCTGTTCGGCTATGAATACCCGAGCGATAAACTTCCTAGTTTTATGCAAATGGAAGATTTATTTCCGCTGAGATACGACACAAGCACCCACCACCTTATGATGACAAACCCGTCTTACTCAACAGACGGAACACCAGAAAGCCACTGGGAAAATCTTTTTTCCAAAGACGACGGACGTGCTTATAACGCAAAAGTCGGAGAGTTATTCAGCTATGCATTAAATTTGTAGAATATAGCTATGAAACATTTTTATCTTTCTTTCGTCTGACTTCATATAAAACATACAAACAATCAAAAGAGAGGGTTTTTATGACATTAGACACTAAGATTAGCATGGAACTTGACGCACTCTACAGTGATTTTTCATCGCAAGGTTGTCAAGATGAAGATTTACTTTCTGAACAATCTGAAAACTTGGAAGATGAATTAATATCAGAGGTTCAGCCTAAAACATTCAGTTCAATCGCAAAAGAAGATGATATCCTGCAAATGTATTTGAAAGATGTCGGAAAAATTAAACTGCTTAATTCTAAAGAAGAAAAGCTTCTCGGAAAAGATATTAAAGAAGGGGAGTTAAAAAAAGCAGAAATTGCAAAACGAAAACTTGTTCAGGCAAATTTACGGCTTGTTGTCAGCATTGCAAAAAAATACATAGGTCAGGGCGTTTTATTCATGGATCTTGTACAGGAAGGCTCGCTTGGATTAATAAAAGCTGCTGAAAAATTTGATTACTCAAAAAATTTTAAATTTTCAACTTATGCAACCTGGTGGATAAAACAAACTATTATGCGCGCGATTGCGAATAACTCAAAAACAATAAGAATTCCTGTCCACATGGCAGATAAAATAAGAAAATACAAAAAGTTTTACTCAAGCCTTTCATTTGAACTCGGCAGAGAACCAACCGATAAAGAAATGGCTGAAAAACTCGACCTTACCGTAAAAAATATTCTTGCAATAAAAAGAGCAATTATTAAAGAACCGATTAGTCTTGAAACTCCAGTAACAGACGATTTGTGCGTAGGTGACTACATTGAAGACAAAAGTTACAACTCTCCGGACACTCAAGCAAAAAACAATGCAATAAAAGGAGGAATTCAGCACATTTTAAAAATGCTTAATGAAAGAGAAAAACAAATAATTAACTGTAGATTTGGGATTAACGGACAAACCCAGATGACACTTGAACAACTCGGTAAAAATATGGGATATTCAAAAGAAAGAATCAGGCAATTGGAAGAAGCTGCTCTGGCTAAAATTCGCCAAAAAGAAGAACTGAAGCACTTCAGAGATTTTATTGAGGATTAAATAAGGCGAAGCCTTCAGGCTTCGCCTCACTTTTTTATTTACAGAGTTTTTAAGGCTTCTTTGTTACTGCAAAGAATAACAAGAAGGTCATTAACCATTTTAGCTTTTTGATTTTCATCGAGCTGAACAATATTATTAGAACTCAATTTATTCAATGCCATTTCAACCATACCGACAGCACCGTCAACTATAGCCTTTTTAGCATCTACAACGGCAGCAGCCTGCTGTCGTTGTAGCATTGCAACAGCAATTTCCGGAGAATACGCAAGGTGAGAGATTTTAGCATCAACAATATTTAACCCTGCGACTTTCACATTTCTCTGAATTTCAGCTTTAAGTTTCGCAGAAATCTCCTGACTATCCCCTCTTAAAGACTGACCCCCAGAATCTTCCGGAGAGTCATAAGGAAACATTCTAACAATATTTCTCAAAGCAGAATCACACTGTGCTGACAAAAACGATTTGTAATCATCCACATTAAACAGAGCTTTCGCAGTATCCTGAACTTCCCAGATAACAATAATACCAACCTCAATTGGATTTCCGAGTTCGTCGTTAATTTTTTGTTTTCCGTTATCTAGGGTCATTGCTTTCAATGAAATTGGAACAAAAAATGTTGCACTCTGAGCAAACGGGTTCACATAATGGAAGCCGGCACCTCGCAAAGTTCCAATATACTTACCAAATACAGTAAGTACCATTGCCTCTTGGGGTTTAAGCAATTTAAAACCTGGGAGTAAACACGCAAGCAATATTACACTTATCATACCCAGAGGGAACAGCTGTAATAAAAAGAATAGCCATGCAAAACCTGCCCCGAGTAACATAACAAACAACATTGCAAAACCGTTAATAGAGATAACCCTGCGTTCCTTTTCTTTACTTTGGATTTCTAACTCTTTGGAAACAAATTCTTGTCTTTCTACTCTTGATTTATTGCAGTAATTTTCAAGAAAAGCTAAGTTATCAACAACTCCAACCGGATTTTTCATAAAAAGATTGAAATACTTCGATAATTCGCCGTTATCGAACAAAATTCCATTACAGTCAGAGCATTTATCAACTACCATTCCGTTAAAATACACTTTATCCATTGATTTTGCACATTCCGGACAATTTCTCGGTTCTTCCTTAACCTTAATAGACTCCATTTCTACAGGATTAATCAGCGGAATCTTCAAATCCAGCATTTCACCGATTTTCTGTAATGCTGGAAATTTAATCCACATGGTTTTACATTTTTTACAGTAGCTGATTTTTAAGCCTTCACGATTATATAATGAAAGCTCTGTTTCACATTTTGGACATTTCATATTCATTCACCCCTCTTATCTTATTAGGCCTCTACCAGCGATTTTGCAAACTCAATTGACCGCTCGTTTATTTCGCCTCCGGCAAGCTCTGCCAGAGCCTTAATTCTGTTATCTCCTGTCAAGACATAAACCTCGACTTTTGTTTCATCTTCCTGTGATTTTCTAACGTAAAAATGCTTATCTGCCTTAGATGCAATAATCGGCTGATGCGTAATCAGAACAATCTGATGGAATTTTGCAAGCGCCTTAATCTCATCAGCAACACTCTGTGATGCTTTACCGGAAATTCCCGTATCAATTTCATCAAAAATAACTGTATCAATATCATCAGACTGAGCAAAAATTGATTTTATAGCGAGCATTACACGTGAAATTTCTCCGCCTGACGCAACTTTTGCAAGAGGCTTTAATTCCTCCGATACGTTAGTTGATATCAAAAATTCAACATTATCCGCTCCATCTTGGGTAAGAGCTTTAGGCGTAACAGAAATTTCAAATCTGGCTTTCGGAAGTTCCAGATGTTCAAGTTTTTCCTGAATATAAACCGAAAGAACTTTTGCATAATCCTTACGTTTTTCTGTAATTTTTCCTGCAAGCCCTGTTAATTCTGAATTTAATCTTGCACATTCTTTTTCAAGTTCTTCTATATTTTGAGTAGAAAATTCTATGCCGGCAAGCTCCTGTGCAAGCCTTTCTCCTGTAGATATAACTTCTGCTAGAGTCCCGCCATATTTACGCTTTAACTTATCAAGCATAAATAATCTCTCCTGAATTTCGTTCAAACGCTCGGTATCATTATCAAGGTTTTGGCTATAATCACGAAGTTCCGAACCGACATCACGCAGACGCTCAATTGCATCTATCAAGTTCTGTTCCGAATCCTCAAGATTTTTATCCAACGAAGCAGCTTTTGAAATGTTTTGCTTAATTTTACCGAGAGCTTCCATTATAGAGCCGTCATCCCCGTTAATTGCCCAGTAAGAAGAACCTGTAAGCTCCTTCAACTTTTCGGCATTTTCAAGAACTTCCAACTCACTGTCTAATTCTTCATCTTCTGTTTCGGATTTAATTTCAGCAGCTTCAATCTCCTCAACCTGAAATTTCAAAAAGTCAATTTGAGATTCTGTAGTATCAGCAGAATTTTTTGCAGCCTCAAGCAATTTTTCGGTATCCAAAAACTTCTTATAAAGAACTGAATATTCATTTAATAAAGTTCCATAGACATCCTTTGCGTAATTATCTAGCAACGTAATATGATATTTCGGCTGCATGAAAACATAGGTCTGATGCTGTGAATGAATATCCAAAAAGAGGGATTTAATATGTTTTAAGAAATCCTGATTAATCAAAGTTCCATTAATTCTAGTTCTGACAGATGACTGAGTAATCTCTTTTGAAAGAATAATTTCACTTCCAAAATCGTCAATTCCGTTTTCCTCAAAAAGTTGTTTTAAGTCATGTTTTGTATTTTCAATAGTGAGTTCAATAACAGCCTTATCCCTGCCATTTTTTATTACTTCTTTAGACACCCTGGGTGCAAAGGCTAAATCAATAGCACTTATCAAAATACTTTTACCTGCACCGGTTTCACCGGTAATTACATTAAGCCCCTGATGAAAATTAGCGGTCAACTCATCTATTAAAATATAATCTTTCAACTTCAACTGCTTAATCATATTTACAGGATAGCTCAAATTCCCTGTCAGTGCAAACTTTTACAATTTCTTAAAAAATAAAAAGAGGGATGAGTCCCTCTTTAAAAAATGGAGTTTGAAATTTATTGCAAGAATTACGATCCTACCAGACGCAAAGCTTCTTCCAGAAGCTCTTTGTTGGAGGAGATTAGTTTATTTGAAATTTCCAACTGTAATTTTGCCATCTGAAAATATGATATATTACCTTTAAAATCTGCATTAGACATCTCCAGTAAGCCAGAACGTATAGAACCGCAGCCCAAAAGAGGCTTTCCAGATTCTTCAGTTTCCATAAACTGTCCTTCTTTAAACTCAAACAGTCCTGCGGCATTATGGAAGTTTCTTGTTGTTATACGATAAAGAGGCACTGTACGCTTGCCATTATCAGCTTTTCCGTATATAGTACCATCATCTTTAATTTCGTATTCATAATACTTGCCAAGATAATTTCCGATATTCAGGTCAATACACATTTTAATATTTGTTGTAGGAATATCTAAAGCCCCGCCTTTCAGCGCGGTTTCCTGATATAAATCTGCAGAGATAGCTTTTGTACCCTGCATAATTTCACCTTTATCATTCAAAATATAACCCTGAACAGTATTTCCGTTTCTTGCTCGATAAACCCCTTCACCGTCGAATTTAAACTCGCCAAGACGTGTGTAAACATTTTTTCCCTCTGCTGTTTTAGTCAGGAAAAAGCCTTTACCCTCAAGATAAAGGTTATCGTTAGAAGTACCCGGCGTAGATTTTCCCTGACTGATTTTTTTATCATAGTCATTTGCAATTGCTCCGCCTAAAAAGGTTTTAAAGTTAACCTGTTTTTCTCTAAACCCCGGAGTATAGATGTTCGTCATGTTATCAGCAATAACATCCATCCAGTTCTGGGTTGATTTCTGTGTGTTCAGCGCCGTAATAAACGAATCATTCATTATTCTGCTCCTTATTATTTCTATCTTGTTTTTGTTTTTCCTGACGGGATTTTGAATAGTTCAAATCCCCGTATGCAATATTTTCTTCATTGAAGCGTTGTTTCAGAAATTCTATATTATTTCTTAAATAAGCTTCAACCGCTTTATCACCCGGGATAAAGTTTGCATTAATTTTGCCTTCTTTATCTACTTTAAGAATTACCGATATATCTTTGTCAAAGTCAATTCTGAAAGGCTGATTGTTTTTTGCAGATTCTTGAAGATTTGCAATAAGAGCGGCTGTGGCTTTTGCCGTAGATTGAACCTGCTGAACATTTCCGCCTTCGAGAGCTTTTTGAAATTCCGCAGCCACACTTTGGGCTGACATATCAGTTTTCTTTACTAAATCAGAAAAAAACTTTGCATCGGTATCCGACATTTTTATTGAAGAATAATCTACAGACGGCGCAACCGCAGAGATTTCTGCTCTTGTTGAAGCCGTCATCAAATTTACACTATTCAAATTCAACTGCCCGCCATTTTTCAAAATAAATGATTTTACCTGTTCTGAAAGAGCGGAATAATCTTGTACAGAATTATTTGCAGAAACTTCACCCTTTAAAGCTTCATTATTTGTCCCCTGCACTTCTTCATTTTTTTGAACTTTATTATCCTCTTTTTTAGAATCAGCAGAATTTTCCTGTTTTTGATCAGTTTTTTTATCTTCTTTTTTATTTACTTCTTTTGTTTCAGGTTCAGCCTCAGTGACCGAATTTTCTTTAACGTCTTCTGTTTTAGCAGAATTCAACTCGTCCTGAAACGAAGATTTTTTTTCTGATATTTTTTTCGCAGAGGAAGTTCCGGCAGAAATTCCATTATTTCCGAATATTGCTGTTGCTGCTGTATCAACACTTACCATAATAATTAATTACCCTCCAGTTCTTCAAGCTGACGCATAATTTCTTTTTCTTCTTCTTCGATTTTTTCAAGATTTTGTCTGTAAAACCTTGTTACACCGAGTTCTGAAAAAGTTTTCAACTCTGCCGCTTTTTCTTCTGCGATGTATGCTTCTTTGTTTTTTTCTTTGTGCTTTTCAAGAACCTTTACACCCTGCTCCAGCTTAACGAGCTTTTGTTTTTCGATATCAAGCTGACGCTGTGCTTCCACACGAATTTGTTCAAGTTCTTTGGCTTTTTCCCAAAGATGTATAAGATAGTTATCGTAAGTTTCATACATCATTGGGTTTGCCTGCCGCATGTTCTGTTTTGTAGCCTCAATTTCTTCGTTATTTTTTCTGATATTTTCTTCAGCTATGAAGACCGCCTGCTGTGCTTTTTGAACCACTAACAATTGTTCTTCTTTTTTTCGGATTCTGAATTCTAATACTTTTTGTAATCTGTAACGAAAAGGCATTTTAGACTATACTTTCTTGTGATTATTATGTTATATAACCGCAAGTTCAGAAACATCTAAACGTATGATATATTTAATGATGAAATTAAATTAGTCAAGAATTTTGATACCCATTCCTGAACCGATTTGCTCATTTGAATGATACCAGCCGTTTCGCCCTTGATAATCTGTTTGCATGCCGTTTGGGGCATAAAAATCCCCGCCAGCATAGGGATTTACCTGAGGAGTAAAACCTGTAGGCGAACCCATCAGCATATTACTTATAGAGTTAAGCAGTCCTCCTACACGCCGCGTCTTAACCGATGATGAATCTGCGCCATACCGATAATGATATTTAGGATTATCATAAGATCTGTCGTAGATAATCGGTTGTGCATAATCATGATTATACGAATGGTCATAAGTTCTGTACGGGTGATTATAAACACTTGGATTGTACGCAGGCGTTTTAGGATATGTGGTTGTTGTAACATATCGTGTCGCATTTGCTGTATTAGAAACCAATAATAAACCAAGTAAAATTAAAAAAACTTTTTGCATAATAACACGCTCCTCTGATTTATAAAAAGAATAAACCGGAGTAAAAATTTCAACATTCTCTTATCGGGTAATTAATTACAAAATTTAACAGAGTTTTCAAGCCTGAAATTTTATATTAAAATAAGCTATTATGAAGAAAAGAGTAATTGCATATCTGCATACACACTGGGACAGAGAATGGTACAGAGAATTTGAAGTATTTAGACTGCGCCTTTTGAGAGTATTTGACAATGTTCTTGAAATGCTGGAGAAAAAGAAAATCCCGTCATTTTACTTTGACGGACAAGTATCCGCACTGTTAGATTATCTTGAATTAAGACCGGAAAAAGAACAGCTTATTAGGAGGCTTATTGCAGAGAAAAAGCTTTTTATAGGTCCTTGCTTTACTCTTGTTGATGAATTTCTGACTGACCGCACGGTTTTTGAAAAAAATCTTGAAATCGGCATGAATATTGCACGCTCTTTTGGCTGCAACGACTTTATCGGATATCTTGCAGACACTTTCGGTCACAGCAAAAACATTCCGAAAATATTTCTAAAATATGGCATTGATAAATGCGTTGTTTGGCGTGGATGCGGAGATATACCGTCCGAATTCAAATTTAACGGAATTGATACAGTTAACCTAATCCGAGGATATTTCATGGATATATTTTCCGCTGAAATGACAATTGAACAAAAAGCCGATTGGCTAAAGAATAATCTGGACAAAATAGCTGAAAAATCGTCTGATTTCCTTTTACTTCCAATTGGTGCCGACCATCTTGGCGTAGAACATGATATAGCAGAACAGATTGCTTCCGTAAATAAAATTCTGACAGATTATGAAATAACCTTGGGTTCACCCTTTGATTATTTTAATGCTGTAAAAGATAATTTTAGTAAATTTGAATGGAATAACGAATTACGCGATAACTCAAAGACATTCATACTTCCCGGAAGTTATTCGGCAAGAACAAAAATAAAACAGCTCAATACTGAATGTACATATAAACTTGATTTTGCAAACAGAATTCAAAAACACTACGGGGGCAAATACGACAGTGCAATTGATTATGCATACAAACTTTTACTAAAAAATCAAGCACATGACGGAATTTGCGGCTGTTCAACCGATGCTGTACATCGAGAAAACATAACCAGATATGAAAAAATTCTCCAAATTGCAAATACTATAGTTGAAGAATTAAGACTGCAACACAAATTCTCAACCCCAACAAGGCTTAACACAAGCACACTTGAGGGTTATGATGTAATAGATACCGCTAAAGGTTTCGATAATTCAATCCTTTATGACACTCAAAGAATTCCAATAACGGAAGATTTCACAACAGTCTATACTTTACGAAAATCCGTAGAAAACCCTGCAAACATAAAATTAAAAATAAAAGATAGTAAACTCTTTGCAAATAATATACAAATAGAATTTCTAAGACGCGACGACCTTGGCGATACTTATAACTTTGCACCTCGTGAAAATGACTACGGCGAATTCGCAGAAATAAAAATACTTGAAAATAATGTCATTAAAACAAGCTTTTTCGATGTGAAATTTTACAAATCAGAAAATCTTGTTCATTTTAAAATTGACTGGAATAATAAAAAGAGAAATACTCTCTGGCAGATAAGATTTACCCTTGAAAAACCTGTTACAAACACTTTCTCGGAAGATTTAAATTCAATTATAGAAAGAGAATTTGACCCTGATTACGATATGAGAAAACATCTTCCAAAAACTCGCGGGATAGAAACAAAATCAAACTTTGCACCAATGCAAAGATATGTTGGCACACAAAATTTTGGCATAATCACAAAAGGACTGACAGAATACGAGGTTTTCAAAAATACTCTTGCAATCACTCTGCTGCGAAGTACAGGCATTATATCAAACCCTAAAAATCCGGCACGCTCAACTCCTGCGGGACCGCCAATCCCCGTTCCGGAAGCCCAGCAGCTTGGTTTAAATACTGCTGAATTTGCCATAGGCTTCTTTGACAAAAATGAAGCAGTGGCAAGAATTGAAGAAGTCTTTCCTCAAGCGGTTTTTGAGGATTAGTGTTAAGAAGTGTAACGAAATATGATTGATATAGCAATTATATACTTTAAAAATACTTTATTTATATGTAAGCAATATCGATTAAATAAACACGAGATATAAGACACGCACAAAAATGCAAACCAGACTAAATAAACACGATATAAAAAACACACACTTACTAACAACACTACCTACAACACACTAACCTTCTACACACACGAGTAATTACAAAAAGAATTCCAAGACTCTATCATCTGATAGAGTTTTTTTTTGTGGCTGAGCCACTGCACTATATTTGGACTACTGTCGTATTTGCACTTTGCACGGTATTTTATATACACTCTCGGCTTAAGTTAGGGGCGTTCTACTTCAAAAGCAGCTCTCCGCTCTTACACCACGCCTACTCATGCACGCACAGCTGTACTGTCTAATACTCGACTCAAAAATCCCGCTCACGTTCCTTATCTCAGAATTTTTTCGAACTTTTAATTGTTAAGATTTGTAACGAAATAAAGATGATATAGCAATTATATACTTTAAAAATACTTTATTTATATGTAAGCAATATCGATTAAATAAACACGAGATATAAAACACACACTTACTAACTACACTACCTACTACACACTAACCTTCTACACACACGAGGAATTACAAAAAAGAATTCCAAAACTCTATCGAAAGATAGGGTTTTTTATTATGGTTGGAAAATTTTCAATAAAAGAACTTATTATTATTAAAAAAATCATCATATTCAAATAAGGCTAAAAAGCCCGCCTATATACATTCTTAATATACAAAGTCTTGACCTTTTTTAGAAAAAGTATTCTAATAAGAAACGTAGTTTAATTTATTTATAAGAAAAGAGGTCACATGAAAGAATTTATGCACACTAGACTCGACAATAGGGATTTTACGGATGATGATATTAAGAACTACATTAAAGAGTATAATATCAAATTCATAAAGCTTCAATTTGTGGATATTAACGGTCAAGTAAAAAATATAACAATTCCGTCGCAACATATTGAAAAAATCCTGAATAATGAAATCATGTTAGACGGTTCTTCTATAAAAGGTTTTAGAAGTATAGAAACTTCTGATATGTTTTTCTATCCTGACAAAAATACATTCCAGATTCTTCCTTGGAGAGAGCAGGAAGGTATGCATTCAGCAAGATTAATATGTGACATATACAACTCTGATGGCACTCCATTTGAAGGTTGTCCAAGATGCAATTTAAAACGAGTAATGAGAGAAGCTGATAAAATGGGTTTTTCGATGAACATTGGTCCTGAGGCTGAATTTTTCTTATTTGCAAGGAATAAAGACGGGAATGTCACAACAACAACTCAAGATAGAGCCGGCTATTATGATGTAGGACCGGAAGACCTTGGGGAGGATGTTCGTTCAGACATTGTCCTAACGCTGCAGGAAATGGGATTTGATATTGAAGCTTCACACCACGAAGTAGCTGACGGACAGCACGAAGTTGATTTTAGATATACTGATATTCTATCAGCTGCAGATAATGTTGCAACATTCAAAATTGCAGTAAAAGCAATTGCGGCAAGACATAATTTGCACGCAACATTTATGCCAAAGCCAATTTATGGTATTAACGGCTCGGGAATGCACTGCAATATTTCATTATTTAAAGATGGGAAAAATGCATTTTATGACGACAATGCTGAATATCAATTATCAGATATTGCCAAATACTCAATCGGCGGTATGCTGAAACACGTAAAAAATATTACGGCAATTCTTAACCCTACGGTAAACAGCTATAAACGACTTGTTCCTGGGTATGAAGCACCGGTTTATCTTGCGTGGTCACTCGCTAACAGAAGCGCACTTTTAAGAGTTCCTGCAAAACGAGGGAATGCTACAAGAGTAGAACTTCGCTCCCCAGACCCTGCCTGCAACCCGTATCTGGCTTTTGCAGCAATATTGGAAGCTTGTCTTGACGGCGTAAGAAATAAAGTTGATCCTCCTGCTCCTGTAGAAAGCAATATCTATAAATTAACAACAAAAGAACGTAAAAAACAAAGAATTGACTCCTTACCTGGCAGTCTTGCGGAAGCTTTAGACTTAATGGATAAATCAATGGTCAGCCGTGCAGCTCTCGGAGAACACGCGTTCAATGAATTTATGTCCTCAAAGAAAAAAGAATGGGATTCCTTCAGAACTTACGTTTCTCAATGGGAAATCGATAAATATTTGGAAAGATATTAGAAAAACAGCCTCTCTATTCTGAGAGGCTTTATTTTATAGTTTATAAGGATAATCCTTTTTAAATTCCCAGTTATCATACTCAAGCAAGGCTGAACAAAAAGCCGAATTTATTTTACATTGATTTAATCTTGCGGCTCTTGACTGATTCATATCCGATCTATAGTATGCACACCAGCCTTTCTTAGAACACCATTCGGTTATAGTTTTATCACATGCAAGAAACCTGAATCGATCATATCCCTCTTTATTAGGTTTTCTATCACCGTTTATATCAAACACAATATCCATGCAACGACCTTTAGAGATTATTACCGTACTTCCATCAAGAAAATAAATACGTCCATATGCTCTACCTTCATCTACAGAATCAATGTCTAATGTTTTAATATATGGAGCAAAATATTTTCTAACAAAATCTTCTGGCTTTAAAGACATATCCCAAGTATTAACAGCTCCATTTTCATTTTCAGAAAGTATTAAAACCTGTCCCATTGTTGTATTAAATTTTTTTAATCTTGCAGTGGCCTCTTTGTGTCTATAATTAGCAACAAGTGATGGCAGAGTCATAGCTGCAACAATACCAATTATACCAAGTGTGATAAGAACTTCGGCTAATGTAAAGCCCCATTTTTCTTTACCCATTAAATACCTCCGGATTACATATTGTCACCTACAGCGACAGTCACTAGCAGTAACATATCATAAAATGTAATTATGTGCAAGAACTTTCAAAAATCATTAGGAGAAAATTTACGCAAGATAAGGCACGAAAAAGCCTTATCGCAGGAATATGTTTCACTTGAAAGCGGCATATCACGCTCTCACATTGCAATGATTGAATCAGGTAAACGAGATGTTACCGTCACAAATTTATTTAAAATTTCCAGAGCATTACAGGTTCAAATGCAAGATATATTTGCGTTTGACAATCTTCAAGAATATAAATTCGACGTTGATGAGCTTTACAAATAAACTATAAGGTTTGTAAATAATCTGTTAATTCTTTCATAGAATAAATATTTTGAATAACAAAGAAATCTTTGCCGGTCTGCTCTTTAACATAAGAAAGCGTTTTGCCATCAATAAAATCTTCACTATAAGGACTAATCATCACAGACGGGATTACAACAAAATCGCCATCTTTATCCTTTAAAGCTTCTATCAAATCATCTGTCGTAATCAAACCGGCAACCGTTATATCCCGCCCCCAGTAATTAGATTTTACCGGCACAACTTCAGTCGTAAGATTTTTTATTTTATCAAGTTTAGTACATATTTCATCCAACGCAATCTATGCGGCATAGGAGGTTGCAAAATGAATTTTCTTTGTATTTTTCAGTTTTTTAGGAATTTCAAGACTTTTAAAATCTTCAAGAAGCAGTCTTATAGAGCCAACACCATCTTCAAGCTGTGAAAAATTACCATAATATTTTGCCGGAGGAATTTCTTGCCCTGCAAGCAGAAAAAACTCATCAGAACAGCATACTTTCTTATACTTTGATGCAATCCTAAGAGTTTCTTGGGCGCATTTTTTATCAACTTGAGTTAACATTTCCGTGCGGAATTGAGTAATCCCCACAGGAACTATAGCAACAGAAAGAACCGTATTTTTTAATTCGGCAAGGTCATTCAAAGTTCTTTCAAGCTCTGCACCGTCATTATATCCGGGACATAAAACGATTTGAGCATGAAATGGAATTTTATTTTTTCTAAACCATTTCAAATTTTCCAAAGCCTTTCCTGCATTAGGATTTCTCAGCATTTTCACCCGCAAGTCAGGATTTGTTGTATGCACCGAAACATAAAAAGGACCTAAATGCATTCTTTTTATTCTATCCTTATCTTTTTCTGTAAGATTAGTCAGGGTAATGTATGTTCCTTGCAAATATGAAAGCCTGTAGTCATCATCTTTTATGTAAAGAGTTTCCCTCAACCCTTTTGGCTGTTGGTCAACAAAACAAAATATACACTTATTCAAGCAAGGTTTAACCCTGTCAAATACAGCACTTTCAAAGACAATTCCTAAATCCTCATCAAAATCTTTTTCAAACTCAACAACTTCAACTTCACCATTTTTCTTCTTAATTTCTATTGTCAAAAAATCAGATTTACACAAGAAATTATAATCAATCATATCCGACATTTCAGTTTCGTCAATAGAAACGATTTCGTCACCGGCTTCAATTTCAAGTTCCTCTGCAATAGAACCTTCCAATACTTTATTAACTATTGCGCTCATTATCTTTTTCAAATCCTTCTATAATAGTAATTAAATTTGAATACTCACAAATCGTATTATCAAAAAGTATTTTCTGATAAAAATTTTTCTCTGTATATTCATCATTAAGAATATTTTCAGCACAAGTTTTAAAACTCATTGCAAGCGATTTCAAATCAAAGAAAAGCTGTTTACGTTCTTCATAATCCAAAAATTCTGCACAGGCAAGCTTAATCTTAGCATTTGAGAAAAATTGAAGTGGATTATCGCTAAGTTTTTCAAGCGTAAGACGCTTAAGCTCTTTCAAGCCTTTTTTAGTTGCAAGATAATACACCGAAAGTTTTCCGCCGTCAGACATCAACTTACGGGTAGATAAAAAATCGTTAAACTCCAACCTTCTCAACGCCGGCTTTAACGCACCGAAACTTGGACGGGTATAAACGCCGAATTCACTTTCAATACCTTTTTGGATACCATACATAGTGAACTCACGGCTCGAAACCATATATAAAATCAACAAATCAATCATATACTTAAAATAACATAAATTTATTTAATATTCAAAAACCTTAAAAAACTTTTTATCGACCCAGCTTTATCATGCCTGTGCGGAATATTAGCTTCTGAATAGTATTTTTCATAATTTCTTATTATGTTATCAGGTAAGTTTTCGTTACGTTCAAGGGTTTGCGAAATCATTTCCAGATAACCGTCCTGTTCTTCTCTATACAAAATATCCCGCCTGCGTAAATCCTCGTCAGCTTCGTAATGCACAAGCGCGTGGTATGCAGCATCGATACTTTTATCTCCTGTATCAAACGGAAAATTCTTAACAGCTTCCCAGACAGGCATCGCACCAATCTATACCTTACGGATTAACAGCGC
>USHE01000011.1 GCA_900554385.1 uncultured bacterium
TGCTCCGTCTTTTAAGATTTCACAGGCTTTCTCCACGCCAAGTCCTTTTCTGTAAGGTCTGTCGCTTATTAATGCGTGGAAGGCATCGGCTACGGCAACAATCCTTGCAGAAAGCGGAATTTCTTCCCCTTTAAGTTTTTCTGGATATCCCGAACCGTCGATATGTTCGTGATGGTATTTTACCATTGGGATTAAATCACGCAGGGCTTCGTTAGGCATAAGAACTTTTTCTGCACCGATTACAGGGTGTTGTTTCATTATTTCCCATTCATCATCTTCAAGTTTGCCCGGTTTTTTGAGGACATTTTCAGGAATACCGATTTTCCCAACGTCGTGTAATAGTGCGCCAAGGGTAATTCTTTGAACTTCATCTTCAGGAAGATTTATTGCACGGGCAAGGGCTTCCGAGTATCTGGAAACTGATGTTGAGTGACCTTTGGTGTATGGGTCTTTTGCATCAATTGCACCGGCAAGAGAGTTTGCAAGTTCCATAAGGTGGTTTTGGGAAATAATTTGCTCGTTATTAAACTTATGGACAAGTTCTTCTTCAAAATTTATTCCAAGCTGGGCATGGCGTTTTGCAATTACCTCTGCAAACGAATTCAAAGCAGCGTCATCCCAGAAGTTAAAGTCTGAAGAACTTATGATTGCAGACATCCCTTCTTTATAACCTTTTGCCTGCGAAATATACATTGCCTGTTCTGCAAGAATAAGAAGTTTTTCCTGATTTGCTGAACATTCAGGGTAAGTAGAATTTCAGACTGAAACCTTTAACGGTCCGACATCATCCACAAAACAGCAGGACAGGGTGTATGTGATATATTCAGCGAGATATTTTGCATCGGAAGTTCCTGTGTTTGGCAGAATGATTGCGATTTCATCTCCGCCGTATCTTCCTGCTTTATCATTTGAACGCATATTTTGTTTAACTTTTTCCGCAAGAAGTTTTATTACTTCATCGCCTTTGGCATGCCCGAGTTCACGGTTAATTTTGGAAATATTGTTTATATCGAACATAATAACAGACAGTTCTGTATTGGTGGCTTCTGCAATTTTTAGTTCGTTGGCGAGAACTTCCTGAAATCCTCTGTGGTTGTACAAAGATGTCAAAGTATCGGTATTTGCAAATTTGTTTGTCTGTTCCAGCAAATCGATATTTTGGGCGTACATTGCAACGTAATTTGCAACAAAAGCCAGCATGCCTGTGTCACAATTAATGGTATCTTTTCCGAGAATCATGACACCCATATTGCTGTTTATTGATGTAAGAGGCAGGATAATGGTTGATGATGTCTGCAAATAAGGGATATTTAAAAACTTGTTGTCCTTTAACACAACTGTCGATGAATTTTTAAAGCATTCAACTACAGGACTCTGTTCGTCAGAAAGAAATATTTTTGAAGAGTATGTGCTTCCCATGCTATTTGTAAGTTTTAAGTTAATGCATTTTGATTTTTCATGGAATAAGCCGAAAGCTGTGAATGCGCAGTTTAACTTGTCGGTAAATATCTCATGCATAGCAGTAAACAGTTCGTGCTGAGTTTTTTTACCTTTGAGGGTAGTATTCATGCTCGTCAAAAGCTCAATATAGTTTACAGGTCTGTTGTTGGCGAGAGTGTTATTCAAGTAACCTGCGTAAAGTTTGTTTGTACTTTTGCTTAAATTAAAATTGTTAAGGCGGGCGACAATATCAGAATTAGAGGTTATTGGCTGGCTAACTGGAGCTTGTGCCGTATTTTGGGCAGGTTTACGCTTGCCCATTGAAGTTTTTTTGACCTCTAACGGGGATTTTTCAGGCGCAATCGGGTTGGACACTTTGTTTGTCAGAGTGTTGTTTAACCCTTTTGTTTCTTTATTTTCTTTCTGTAAATTTTTT
Source organism: uncultured bacterium (assembly GCA_900554385.1). GTDB lineage: Bacteria > Cyanobacteriota > Vampirovibrionia > Gastranaerophilales > Gastranaerophilaceae > Scatousia. Next base: position 1,877 of record USHE01000011.1, read on the forward strand.
TCCAAAATTTCTGCCTACCTACTTACCTTTTCAAAAACAGTGAAGGTTAATAATTGTCAAATTTTTCCGTAAATTTAACATTCCTTAAAATATTCTACTTTCCTGCAACACAAAACGCAATACGTCATTTAGATGGCTATAAGTTAGCGAAACCCTTTTTCTACACGTTGTTACATTTGTAGTATAACGTATTTTGAGTAACTTTTAAACCCTATTTTAAATAATGTTTACACATAGTGTGTAATTTGATAAAAAAAGGACATCATTTGATGTCCTTTAAAAATTAGTTTTTAGTATCTGGTGTGATTGTCCGTGTCTAAATTAGTTAGTTTGTCGTTGATGGACATCACGAGGTAGATTAAGAAGAAAACAAAAATAAAACTTACGAGTCCTCCCCATAATACACCTAATCCTGCCCATAGTCCTTGTGAACCGATTACCATAACTGTAGAAACGATTAGACCGATTAATGTTAAAATCGCCATAAGATCTACAATAAAACTACCAAATTTTACAACAAAATTCTTCATAGTGTTCTCCTTCTATTTAAACTTTTTTATGATACTTGTATAGCAAAAGATTTGCATTCACACATGTGGTAATTAGTGTTGGTAAATCTATTTGTTATACAATTCCGAAGTTTATGCCAAGACAGCTCAGCGCGTCTTCTGTATTGTTTACAAAGAAGCTGTAACGTTTTGCGATTTCTTGTGCTGTAAGTTTAGGATTAATTTTAATTGAATCCTGAGTTGCTTTAGCCATTTCATTTACCAACTGTTTGATGATTGTATTTCTATCAACGGCTTTAGCAAGGTCATAGTTGCAGCTATTTGCGATATTTTGCAGACAGCCGAGGTTGGAGATAATATAAGTTTCTTCTGCTTTCATTTGGTTAATGTGACCGGCATTAGGAATGATGTTTTTCTTTTGCATAAAGTCTAAGCAGAAGCTGTTTACTGTTGAGAATATTTTTACAGGGTTATCAACATCTATTTTTGTATCTGTATTGTAGATGTTATCTTTAAGTGCTTCAGACATTTCTTTAATAATAGTCTTTTTATTATTGTTGCCTAATTTCGCACCCTCAAGCATTGCTTCTGCGATTGCGTCGGTGTTGCCTATCAGGTAATCTATGTGGTTAAAGAGATTTTTAATAGCTTGAGCTTGTTCAGTTTTTGTAGTATTTCCGTAGTCAATAATAGTAATTGGTTTTGAACCGTTTTTGAGGTTTTTAATTTTTTCAACATCAACGAGGATGTTACCGCCGTGAGGGTCGGATTGAACTACTTTCATGCCTTGTTTCGGGAGCGAGAATAATTGTTCGCAGTAAACTTTTACGTAATTCTCTACAAAGTTTTTAAAATCATCTTCTGTAAGATTTGCTTCTTTCCATTTCTGGGCAAATTTATCACTGTCAAGCTGATATCCCGGAGCTTTTTCCATGATAAATATGTGCTGTTTAGCGTCAATTACGCCGACAGGCTGGAATGTCGAGGCCTGTTCGCCGATTTCTTTTGCGGAAATTGCTTCTTGATTAAGATGAATTTCGTCGCCCCATACTTTGTACATATTCTTAACCTGATTAATATCATATTCTTTGCGTTCAGGTGTTTTAATCGTTTGTTTAGAGGTGAATAATGAATAATCTTCCTGGGCACGCAGGTCAATTTTATTTAGAATTTTAGCTTTATCTGCCGCGATTTTATCTGAATCAAGGAAGTGTTGTTTGGTTAATTTAGCCACAAATTCGTTATTTGCAGCGTCTTTTACAAGATATGATTCTGCTACAGAGCCGACGCCGAGGAGTTTTTCTATTTTATATTTGCCGTTATATTCAGCGTCAAGCATTTTTTGTGCATCTTCAATGCTTCTTGATGTCGGGCATGAACTTTTAATATGTTTCAGGATTTGTTGAAGGTCTTTGAAACCATTGATGTCCATATTCTTTTCATCAAGCTCATCAAGAGCCTTATCAATACCTGAGGTTTCAAACGAGAACTTAAATTCTCTGCCATCATAGGATGATGAATTTGTTTTGCGGGCGTTATATCCTTCGACCAGTTGATCAATCTGGTGAACCAGTTTTGTCTGTTTGTCGTCAGGAATATCTATAACCGTTTGTAGATATTTTGGAAGGAATATATTTTCCTGTTCAAGTTTTCTGATTTTGCCTTCAATATTACCATTTTGTCCTTTTTCGAGTAAGATTTTCATAAAATCTTCGTCAAGTTTGGAAATACCTGTCGGGTCAAATTTTTCGCCCTTGATGATTACTCCGAGATCATAGCCGATATCACGGGCAAGCTGCTGGAATTCTGTTAATTGGCCTTCCGGAGGTCTATAGCTGATAACATGCTGTTTGTTTAGCTTGGTCAACTTTATTGAATCTGCTATTTGAGATATTTTCAAATGCCCGCGCGCCGCTGCTGCCGAAATTCCGGCAAGTCCTATAATTCCCACTAATAATGAATCTTTTTGTTTGCCTAAAAAGTCATTTATAGAAGGAAGTGTTTCATCGTCTTTTTTATCGGTTATGTATCTTGTGAATGCATTAATCGCAATACCTGCAGGTATGAGCATTGGATTTAGGGATGAGAGGAAGCCCGAAACACCGTCCAGTGTTCCCGATAATAAAATGGAATCATTCTTTTTCTGTTCTTTTCTTGCATTTTTGTCCATACCAAGAGAATCAAGTCCCTTTAAGCCGGCTTTTACTGCAAGTCCTGTTATTATAGATGCGCCTGCGGTCAAGGCTAATGCGTATTTTTTATATTTAGGGGTAAAAATATTCATCAATGTTTTGGCTTTTTTCCCCATAAAACCTACTCCGACTGCTGATAGTGATGCAAGAGTGTCAATTGTTATTTCGGATTTGTTGAAGTTTGCATTTTCGTAGCGGTCTATGTAATCTTTGGTTTCTTTTTTTGTCGTTTTGTCTTCCTGATAGTCAATTAGTTTCTTTTGAACTTTTTTATCAGTAAGTCCGAGAGGGATAACCTTGTTGATAAGTCCATAAAATTTTGCAATAAACCCGCGTTTTTTCTTTGCTGAAACGTAGACATCATTCATGTCGTTATCAGCACTAATTGCAGCTCTAGGTGAAGCCTGTTTTCCTTTTTTCTTTTCATCAGACTTTTTAGCTGTGAATAATATATTTGCGTTATTTTCTGTAATTCTTCCGGACATTATTTCCCCTGTATTTATTTATAAGTAACCTGAACTTTTAAAATTGCCAATGGTTTATAAAAGTTTTAAGATTTGTTAATAAAAAAAGAGGCGTGTGGCAATTTTTCTTTATGTTTTGATTTTAAAATATTGGGAAAGGTTTTTTTTAATGGACGGCATTTCAGAAGTTTCACAAGCCAACAGTAAAAATAATGTCAAGATAACAGGCGGGAAAAATTCGCCTGCAGTTCCTGTGAAAACTGCACCTTTGCCTAATGATTCAGTTGAACTTTCTTCTAAAAAGGGAAATAAGTCGTCCGATTTCGGAAAAATTGCCGCTATGCTCGGGATGATTTCTATTGCGGTTGCCGGTGCCACATATGGCGGTATAAAAGTTTTCGATAGATATTTCCAAAAATTGCATTGTGGGATTAAAAAAGGCGAAATTAACGATGCTTTGTTTAATTTTATCAGGAAAAACGATATTTCTGGAAGAAGATTTAATGATAAAGAGAAAATCCTGAAAATTGATGAAAATTTAACGGATGAGAATTTTCTTATTCTGAAACAGCTTACAAAAATGCAGGATGAAAATTCAAAGCGTTGGGGGCTTGCTGAAAAAAGGTTTAGTCTTGACGAGATTACTGAACTTTTGACAGGTACAAATGAATTCAATATTAAATATCTTGAACAGCTTGCAAAAAAATCAGATACACAATATAACTATACAACGACTTTTAATGCAGGGAATATGCTGCCTGTATTGAAGAACATTACTCCTGATAATGAAAAAGTTGTTAAGGAACTTATTGAAATAACAAAAATAGACAACTCAAAAGAACTCGTTAAATGTTTACAAGGGATAAATAAAGATAACGTAGATGTTTATCAAATGCTTCTTTCTACAAGACGAAAGGGCGGACCTACGGAATTATCTCTTGAAGATATACAGAGTGTTGCAAAATGGCTTGAAAAAACAAAAAATCCGCAGTGTGCAGAATTCTTCCTTAATGCTGAGACAAATAACGGTACAGGTTTATTCAGATACAGTATGGAGGATATTGATAAGCTTTTGAAAATTGCAAAAGAAGAAAATCTCGATACTTATAAAAAATTGTATGATTTAAAATGTACAGCAGATGTGGAATCCGGTATGATTCAGCTTCTCAAATCTGTGACAGATGACAATATAAATCTTGTAGAACCTTTGCTTACAAAGAAAGAAAATAGTGAGCTGCTTAGTCAATATGTAATTTTTCAGAATTGGGATAACATTGGTAAAGTTTTGAAATCTGTAGATAAAAAGAACAAAGATTGCGCCTCTCAAATTATAGATATTATTGACAGCGGAAGATATAAAAAAGATTTGGATTGGAATTATGGTGATGTGGATAAATATCTGCCGGAACTATTTGAAGAATTGAGTAAAAATCCTGAAAAGCTAAAATTAGCTGATGATATTCTTAAAAAGGGTATTGTAGATGAAAAGCAAACTCTTGATTTCCAAGCATTCTATGATAAATACAAAAATATTAATCACAAATCTGACTATCCAGACATCTTTCCATTCTAAAAGCTTGTTCAACATCAGGAAACAAGTGTGTTGAACAAGTAAAAAGAATTGTCACCATAATTAGTGTAAGTTTTATTTTAATATTAATTTTTGAAAACAGTAAAACCCAGTTTGAAGCTGCCAGTACAATAAGAATAAACATATAGATTTTCATCTGCATTGTAACTTCCTGCTCCCAGAACACGTAGTGCGTATAAGGGATATCAAAAGTTATATAAAGACAGAAAAGCGTTTTCAGTATGTTGTAAATTATTCGTTTGAAAAGTTCCATATATTCAGTTTAAAAATGATTTCAAGGAATTTCAATCTCTAACCTTAATAATATTTCCGGCATTTTTAACACTATCTTTACAAGCTTGTGGCTCGTGACCTTTTTGTATTCCGTATATGTCAGCCTGTAAATCCTCGAGGGAGTCATTCCATGCCCGTTCAAATTCCATCCCTTCAAAGATAACTTTTTTAAAAATATCGTAAACTTCTTTTCCGTAGCTTAATACATAAGCTGTAACTTCTCCGCTTAAACCGCGTTTAACAGCTTCGCAATTTGCTTTTGCGTGATGATATTTATCATTTTCCCGGAATTGAATCATCTCTGCCTTATTTTTTTGAAAATCGTGGTAGGCATTCCGGGCTGTTTGAATGTCATTCATAAGAGAATAGGCAAGATTTGCCGTGACAGTGGTTGAATAAACTGTAATGGCATTTTTTACAAATTCTTGAATTACATCAGTGTCTTGTTTTGCAGAGTTAATGTTTTCAGATAGGGAATCCAGTTCCTCAAAAAATTCGGTACAGTAACATTCTTCATAATTATCCGGAATTTCTTCGATTTTACATTTGCAATTCGGGTGTGGTTTATCCGGTATGTCATCTTTTGTTTCAAATTCTTGTCCGTCGAGTGCCTGACAGGTTTTACAGGCATTAGGCTCTGTTTTCCAAATATATTTTGAATTGCTAATTCCGCCTTTAAGGACTAAGTTATTTGTGTTAAAGTTATTGGTTAAATCCAAAAGGCGGCTGCCTTCCTGTTTTGCGGAGTCAGATAATCCGGAGTCTGTCAGGGTATTGTATCTGTATAACGATTGTTCAAGATTGTTTAAATGGTTATATAAATCATTATTCCGTGCGGCTTTTGATTTTAAGCCTGAGATAAGATTAAGTAAATTTTTATCGGATTTATTTTCTGCTACTATTTTTTTTATTTTTTCTTTTAAATTCATTTATTATGCCTTTCTTTTTTACACGGGAAAAACCGCAGGTTACATATTTCCAGTGTAACTTATGCTGAAAGGCTCCGCAAGACAGTGTTTTCACTGCGATTAAAACAGGGTGAGCTGATTGGAATTATCTTTTTCTTTTAATTCACATTCAAACCTGCTGAGATTTAAAAGGTCTTGTTCAATTTTTTGTAAAAACGGGGAGGGTGCAGGGTGTTCTGATTTGCCGAACCGTATTCTTTTAACTGCGCGCGAGAGGAATAATCTTTGTTCTGCCCTTGTCATACCTACATAAAGCAGACGTTTTTCTTCTGCAATTTCTTCTTCTGTTTGCGCGCGGTAAAGCGGCATAATTCCTTCCTCAAGTCCTGCAATGAATACGCATTTGAACTCCAGACCCTTTGATGCGTGAAGTGTCATAAGAGAAATTCTGTCTGCTCTTTCGTCAAGCGTATCTGCTTCTGTGAGAAGGGAAACTTCGTGGATAAATTCGTCCCTTGTGGTAAAGCTTTCAGAAACCTTTACGAGATATTTAAAAATATAGTCGTCTATTTCACCGTTTATATTGATAAGCTGTTCTTTTACCGGAAACTCTCCGTTTAAACCTTGCAGAAGATTTCTTATATGTTTGTTTTCGCACAGCAGGTCGTTAGAAAGCTTAACATAAGGCATACCTGAACGCTGCAGGGCTTCCAGAACAGGTTTTAACTGGGTGGAGGTTCTGTACAGGATTGCAAAATCCGAGAATGAATAATTCCCCTCCTGCCCCTCCGACCTTTCCGAGTCAATTGAGAAAAAGCTGTGTCCGCCTATCATATTTTCAATTGTACTCACGATAAATTCAGCTTCTGCCTTATCGGTCGGCGCTGTGTGGATTGTAATTTTTTCGTGCGGTTTGTCGTATTTGGAAATAATATTGAAGCATTCAATCATCTGATTTGAAGCATCGACAATAGTATTTGTTGAGCGGTAGTTATTTTTAAGGCTGATAATTTCCGTATTCGGATAGTCGGTTTTGAAATTATTAAAGAACTTCGCGCTTCCGCCGCGGAAACCGTAAATCGCCTGATTCGGGTCGCCGATTGCAAGAATATTGCCCTCAGGCGGTACAAGAAGCTTTATTAATTCGTACTGGTGTTCGTCAATGTCCTGATATTCGTCTACAGATAAGTATCTATAGCGTTCTTTGTAAATATTCAGGATGTCCGGATTTTCCCTAAACAGCTCTAATGTCAGTGTTATAAGTTCGTCAAATTCAAGAAGATTTTCAGGGAGTTCGTCTTCTTTGTATAATGATTTTTCCTCTTTGCTTATAACTTTAAAGTCCTCAGCCAGTCCGAGAGTTTCGGAATTTCCCTTTAATATTGAAAAACAGAGTGAGTGGAATGTGTGAATATTAAGCCCTGCAGCTTTTTCTTTCAACAGTTTTGAAAGTCTTTCGCGCATTTCCTGAGCAGCCTTTCTTGTAAACGTTATAGCAAGACATTTTTCGGCAGGTACATTTTGTTCAGAAATCATATACGCAAGACGTTTGGTCAATACTGTTGTTTTGCCTGACCCTGGTCCTGCCACAATAAGAAGCTGCGGGTTGGGGTTTTTGACAGCACTTTCCTGAAACTCATCTAAACCAACCGGTACAGATTTTTTCACATCTTCAGCTTTATGTTTTACCGCTGCCTCACGTATGTCAAAAGTTTTTTCTTCCGGCAGCAGAGCAGGAGTCTTTTGGGGAATATCAATATCAAGCTTTAGGTTTACAAAGTTTTTTTTTACAAGTTCGCTGTCGTCAAAAAGTCTTATAACTCCGTATTCTCCATCATATCCGGTATGCTTAATAACCTTGCCTTGTCTGAGGCGCGAAATTCCTTCTCCGAGGAGCGGGGAGTCTTTTGAAAGGTCATCAATCGGAATTTCGCGGAGAATAGAAAGTTCGGAGCCGAATTTACGGATTAATCTTTCGTATTCTGTAACAACGGATTTACTCTGTGCGCCTACACAGTTAATTTCGGCGATAATTTCCTGCAGCGGAACAAGACTGAAGACTTCACCTGCCGTAGATGGTTTAAATGTACTGTCAAAATTCCTGTCCGCAAGCGTGCAAACTCTGTTTAAAACCCCTATTGTTAAAGGCTTTCCGCATACAGGACAGATGTTATTGAATTTTAAACTTTCCTGAGGACTCAGGCAGACATTGCATTTTCTATGTCCGTCTTCGTGATATTTGCCTTCCTCAGGGAAAAATTCTACTGTTCCGACATATCCGACGCCTGTTTTTAGAGCATTCATTATACTGTAATAATCAGGTTCGGTATCAAAAACAGTTGCTTCTCTTGCTAGTTTTGACGGGGAATGGGCGTCGGAATTTGATACAAGCCTGTATTTATCAAGTTTTGAAACTTTCCAGTTCATTTCAGGGTCTGATGAAAGCCCTGTTTCAACTGCGAAAATATGTTCGGACAAATCTCCGTAACAGTCTTCAATGGAGTCAAATCCGGATTTTGAACCGAGTACGGAAAACCACGGGGTCCAGATGTGGGCTGGGATTATATAAGAGCCTTCGCCTGATTCCAGTGTAATTTCAAGAAGGTCACGCGAATCCAATCCGAGTATTGGACGCCCGTCTGATTTAATGTTGCCGATTGAGCCAAGTTTATCTCTGAATTTTCCTGCCGCTTCCATATCCGGAACGAAAACCACGTGGTGGACTTTTCTTGTCTTGTCCCATTTTTTATAAATCGTAGAAATTTCAACAGAAAGAATAAATCTTACAGGATTTGAGGTTTTAAATATTTCTTTTTCAATATCAGGACGGAGTCTGAAAACACCGTTGCCGGCAGGAACAAGTTTTTCCTGAATTTCCGCAAACCATGCCGGATGAGTAAAATCTCCCGTTGAGATTACTCCTAATCCTTTTTTTTGAGCCCAGATAGCAAGTTCTTCAAGGTTACAGCTTTTGCTTGTTGCTCTGGAATACTTTGAATGTATATGAAGGTCTGCATAAAAAAACATTTTCTTGACTCCTGTATAAAATTTTTCTTTATTATATTTGAAGCATTGTATTCAAGTCAATTAAAATTTGATTTTTGTCGAAAAATTTAATTGTGAGCGGATTGGGGAACTGTTGTCGGAGTATATTTGTCCCGCTCCGACATTGAAATTCATTCTGTCATCTTTGAATGGTTGCAGGCTGAAAATTAATTCATTTTTTCTGTTTCTGTCCATAAAATTTGTGGAATAAACATTCTGTAAGGTTACATGGTTATTTAATTTGTATTCAGGAGTGAATGCGAAAGTTCCTTTGCCTGTTTTGTCCAGTGAGGCGAAAGAATTGCTTTTATAGGAGGTATTTAGAGTGAAGCGGTTTTTGTTGTATTTGGCAAACATTGTGCTTGTCTGGGTATAAGTTTCAGGAGCAAAAGTGCTGTCGGTTTTAGTACCTATAGAAAAGTTCCCGAAAGTTTTTTCTCTTGTATAGGAGGTAGAATGTTTATCCTGAGGGGTTTTACTTCTATATTCATAAATGTTTTGAGGAGTTATATTATAATCTTTTTCTGGTGTCAAATGTAATTTTTGAGGGTTGAAATTTTGTGGAGTTTTAAGATGCAGGGTTTCTTCATTAGTATTTAAGTCAAGGTAAATGTCTCCGACATCGTCTGCCAGTGACGGGATGAAAAATAGTTGAAATATAAAAATTATTAAAAAAACTTTTTTCATATTTATAATTATATTATATAATCATGAAAAAATGACCAAATTTAGGAGGAAAATATGGAAGGCAAAAATTTAGTTATAGATAAAGATAAATGTATTAAATGCGGATTATGTATAAAGGATTGTGCGTCGTTCGCTCTGGAGGCAGATGAAAACAACAATCCCCGTTTTGTAAAATGCGGGGAAGGAAGGTGTATAAATTGCCAGCATTGTCTTGCTGTGTGTCCGGTTGGTGCGCTTTCAATCCTTAATAAAAATCCTGAGAATTCGGACAATATTCTTCCGCAATACAATTCTGATGAGTTACTAAACCTTATTAAGTCAAGGAGAAGTTTCAGACATTTTAAGGATGAAAATCTTTCAGGCGAAGTTTTTGGAAAACTCAAAAATATGCTAAATTGGGTTCCGACCGGATGTAACAACCATGGTCTTCATTTTTCATTTATTGAAGACAAAGATGTGATGAAAGATTTCAGCAATTATACAAGAGAGAAACTTATTAATCTTATAAAAAAATATCCTAAAAGAGGAATTGCAAGAAAATTTTCACGATATAAGGATGCTCTTATGAGCGGGGAAGATGTGGTTTTCAGAAATGCACCGCACATGGTAGTTGTATCGACACCTTTGAAAGCTCCATGTAATAATGATGATCCGATAATTGCACTCAGTTATTTTGAACTTTATGCGCAGAGTGTGGGGGTTGCAACATTGTGGTGCGGATTGGCAGAAGCGTGTTTGCAAATTTTTCCGGAGTTGTGCAGAGAATTAGAAATTCCTGACGGTTACAAGGCGTCTTACGTTATGATGTTTGGCAGTGCTAATATAAAATACGCAAGAACAACACAGCCGGAGGCTTTTAATATGTCTGTAATCAAAGAGTTTAATCCAGACAAAATGTCTTTTATAAATAAATTAAAAAGATTTTTTTGGAATTTTTCACGATAAATAAAAAGCCGGAAACTCCGGCTTTTTATTTATTTTTTTGTCACACAGTAAGCTTCATTATTATGTATTTTATCCATAAAATCATTTTCAGCAGAAGTAGTCGAGAAATTTCCCACAGAAATTTCTTTAAGTTCTTTTAACCCTGCTGATGCGTATTGTTGAGTTATATCTAAAGGTACTCTGCAATTGTATTTCGAATTTTTAAAATGGCACTTTTTATTTGGTAATTTCCCGTAGACAATCAATGAACCGTCATCGGTTTTAGTAGGAGTGCAACTGTACAATTGTTCCCATGCCGGAATATAGTTTTGCGCCTGCCGGCTTGCTTTGTCTAACAGCATGGCTTTGATTTCAGGAGGAATATTCTGTTCTGCTGCGAAAATTCCGCCTGTTAATAATGTTATTATGGCTGTTGCAATAAATAATTGTTTTTTCATCTTTTACTCTCCCAATTTTGTTATATCTTATATTTTATTAAATTAGTATTATTGTCAATCAGCTTTTTGTTTTAAAAATTTACTTAATATCTTGATTTTTGATTAATTTTTTTGTTAAAATTTTTTCAGGAATTAAGGTGTGTTTTGCACAGTCTGTAAAGGCGTTACAAGCGGCACTAAATTAGAGGGGTTGAATTATGAAAAAGTTTTTAATAAGTGGAATTTGTTTACTGGTTCTTGGAATGCTGCCGGTTAGTGCGGGGATAAATCCTGCTTCTCTTGACAAAGCTTCCCAAAAGCAAGATCTGGTTAGTAATATTGGTTTTAGATTGTTGAATGCAAATAGAATTCAACAGCGAATGGTTTTTTCTTATGTTGATAAAAAAGTTGTAAATGCGGTGGCATATTACCGTGACAGAAGTATAGTTATTTATGACGGAATTATGAAATATACAACGGATGAGGATATGGTTGCAGCAATCCTTGCTCATGAGATTTCTCACGGAATTGATTACTATAACGGAATTTTCAGGGGATATTTTTCTTGCTTGCCAACAATATTTACTCCTCGAAAATATGAAAGAAAAGCTGATAAAAGAGCTATAGATTTTATGGTCAACGCAGGATATAACCCTGTTGCAATGATAGTTATGATGAATAAGATTATGCCGCAGCGCAGGTTTGAAGTATTTGAAACACATCCGCTTGTTTCAAGAAGAATGGCTTATGTTTACGAGTACATTTATTATAAATATCCTGAATTTTTGAAAAATAATAAATATATTGACGATGTTTATTATCAGAATTTTCTTTTGAATTCTCAAGATAACAGAAGAAAACTCCAAAATAAGATTGAAGGCAACACAAGAGGTAACGTAAAATATGATTAGAGCATTAGTTTTGTTAATGCTTTTGACTGCAATTCCTTGTTTCGCAATAGATTATTCTCCGGAACTTTTGAGAGATGAGCTTGTGGAAACAACATTGATAGATGTCAGCAAACAGTATCCCGAGCCTGCCGCTAATCATTATTATGACTTGGTTATAAACAAAGATATTTATCAAAAAGAGTATTATATTCCATTGAATATGCAGGATAAAATTGTTCAGCTTCACATGAGAAATGTCAACAGTGTATATCCTGAACCCAATTTAAAATACGATTATACAAAGGTGAAATATTTTCCTCTAAGGATAAAATTTTTGCAAACTATAACGACAAAAGGAAATGAAAATTCGGAAGGTCAGATTGTAAAATTCGTTGTTGTTAGTGATATGTATGATGGCAAGAAAAAGATTTTACAGCATGGAACAATAGGGACAGCAAGGATTGAAACAATTTCTCCGAGAGGTTTTATGGGAGTTCCTGCGGATTTAATTATTTCACATTTTGAGGTTGAGGGGCTTGATAAGAAGAAAATCGAGGGTGATGTTGTTAAGTCAGGCTATAATCTGATGGGGCTTGCGGGTGCGTTAAAATATTCTATCGGAACATTTATCCCGGGAACAGGGTATTTGTTTATGCTAATTAAAGGTGGTCAGGCTTAAATTGAATCCTCTGATTTTTTTGTGGTTATATATGTACCTTTAAATTTAAAGATGTATTGATACCGCCAAATGCAAAGTTATATGACATCACAATGTTTGTATTTATTTCTCTGCCGTTACCTTTAATATAATCGAGTTTTCCGCATTCTTCATCGACGTTTTTGAGGTTAACTGTAGGGCAGAACCATTTTTTATGAGCCATATCAAGGGTTAAGATTGCTTCCACAGCTCCGCAAGCTCCGAGGGTATGTCCGGTATAGCTTTTGATTGAACTTGTCGGGATTGGACGTTTAAAAATATCGTAAGTTGCATTTGATTCTGCTAAATCTCCATGGATAGTTGCCGTACCGTGAGCGTTTACATATCCTATATCATCAGGTGAAATATCAGCATCTTTCAGTGCAAGTTCGAGGGCAGATTTCATTTTTTGAGGGTTTGGCGTGGTAATATGTGTTCCGTCTGTGCTTGTGCCAAAACCTATGATTTCTGCATAAATTTTTGCGCCGCGTTTTTTAGCGTGTTCATATTCCTCTAAAATCATCGTCCCAGCACCTTCTCCGATGACAAGTCCGTCCCTGTCTTTGTCAAATGGGGATGGCGTAAGTTCAGGGGTTGAATTTTTCTGACTTGTTGCATAAAGAGTGTCAAATATGGCAATTTGTGTCGGGTGAAGTTCGTCTGCTCCGCCTGCAATCATTACGGTTTGATAACCGTTTTTAATTGCTTCATAAGCGTAGCCTATTCCCATTGAACCTGATGTGCAGGCTGTCGAGGTTGGGATGAGCCGCCCTGTGGTTTTAAAATACAAAGATACATTAACACAACAGGTTTGTGCCATCATTTTTACGTAACTTCCTGATGTTACCCCTTTTACTTCTTTGTCAACCATCATTGAATAAAATTCTATGATACTATCCAGTGAGCCTGAAGAAGAACCGTAGCTTACGCCTGTTTGCCCGTTTGTTATTATATCATTTCCAAGCAATCCTGAATCTTTCAGGGCTTCTTCTGCGCTAGCAACGCTTAAAACTCCCACACGTCCCATTGTGCGAAGAACTTTACGGTTATAGTGTGAAGGGATTACAAATTCGTCTGCAGGTGCAGCCAGTTTTGTGTTTAATCTTGTGTATTGTTCAAGTTCAGGCATGTACTTGATACGGTTTTTTAATTCCAAAAGCCGTTCAAAAGCTTTTTCTCTGTTTGAACCCAGCGGACTTATTTGTGACATTCCTGTGACTACAACTCTTCTCACAGATATAGCCCTCCGTTTACGGAAATTGCCTGTCCTGTTATGTAGGAGGCGTCCTCGCTCATAAGATAATTTACAAGACTTGCTACTTCTTTTGGTTTGCCAAAACGTTTCATAGGAATTATTTTTCTCACTTCATCTACCGGTAAATCCTGTGTCATATCTGTTTCAATTACTCCAGGAGCGATTGCGTTTACGGTAATTCCGCGTTTAGCAAGTTCAAGACTTAACGCTTTTACAGCTCCGATAATTCCGGCTTTTGAAGCACTGTAATTAACCTGCCCTCTGTTTCCGCAAAGTCCAGAAACTGATGACATTGCAAGAATTCTTCCCTTAATTCTTTTTTCAATCATAGGCATTACGATTGGTCTTAATACGTTATAAAATCCCCCGAGATTCGTATTCAAAACCTCATCCCATTCAGAATCTTCCATTGCCGGAAAAACATTATCCCGTGCAATGCCTGCGTTAAGGACAACTCCGTAATAAACTCCGTTTTCTGATATATCTTTTTCAAGAACTCGTTTACATTCTTCTCTGTTTTGGATGTTAAATTGCAAAATCCTTGCATCTGCGCCTAAGGTTTTGATTTCATCAGAAACTTCTTGTGCCATTTTTGTATTTTTATGGCAGTGCAAAACGATATTAAATCCGTTTTTTGCAAGATATAAAGCGGTTTCCTTACCTATACCGCGGCTTGAACCTGTTATTAAAACTCGTTTTTCCATAATACTCTCCGTTTATTCCAAAAATTCCGAGGCATCTTCGGGCTGATATACGTTAACTATGGCGTTTGCACATTCTTCATTTTCATTATAGATAAAACACCCGAATGAAACAAGATTATTATCGCCGAATATTTCTTTTGCTTTTATTATGTATTTTTTATTGTTTTCAAATTTTTCTATATTGCACTTGTAAGAACGTGTTCCTAGCAGAAAACCTATTGTGGGTTCTCCTTCTCCTCGTTTAAGGTATGCATAACATCCGATTGTCTGTGCCATAAATTCAATACCTGTTATGGATGGAATGCCGTTGAGTTCTTTATCAAAGAAAAGACAGTTTTCACTCACTGTAACGCTTGCCGATACCCATCCTTCAGCAATATTGATTTGTTCAATTTTATCAATCAAAATCATCGGATGATTATGCGGAAGAATTTTTTCTAAATCATATTGTTGTTCCTGTTTTCTTTTACCAAGAATGAGGACTGCATTTGTTCCGCCAAACCCGAATGCATTACACATAACATTATTCAGGTGCGGTACGGTTTGACTTTTTTTAACTAAACTAAGTTCCGGGAGAGAACTATCGTAAACGCCGTCATAAATATGGGGCAGAAGTATATTTTTTTCAAGAGCTGCACAGCAAAGTGCTGTTTCTATACTTGCTGACGCTCCAAGGCAATGTCCTGTGAGAGGTTTTGTGGAACTTGCGGGAGTTATGTTTTTGAAAATTTTATAAACCGCATTTGCTTCCATTATATCATTTGAAATGGTTCCCGTTCCGTGAAGATTAATGTAATCAATATCATCTGCATTTAAGTTAGCTTGTTTCAGGGCAGTTTCAATTGCTTTTACGGCTTGTGTGCCTTCAGGGTCAGGAGTTGCGGCGTGGTATGCGTCAGAAGTTTCTCCTATACCTAATATTTGTATTCCAGCGGTATCTTTTTCAAGTATAAACAGTGCGCCGGCTTCGCCTATGTTCATTCCTTTGCGATTTTTAGAAAAAGGTATCGAACGCTCATCGGACAAAACTTCAAGTGAGGTAAATCCTGCAAGCGGGAATTTTGAAATTTCGTCTGCTCCTCCTGCAATAACTGCATCGCAAATTCCACTCTCAAGAAGTTTTTTAGCCGTAGAAAATACTTTTATTCCGGAAGAACAGGCAGTTGATATCCCGCAGAAAAAACCTTCCAAACTCAGATAATTCTTTAAAAATTCAGCGGGATTGCTCATTTTTAAAAATTCTTCATTATTGGTTTCTTCAAACTTATCTATTCCTGTATTTGTTGTGGCAATTACGATTCCGATTTTTTTCCTGTCGTATTTTTGTAATAATTTTTCAATATCGGATTTTATTTGATTTACGCAATGGAGAAGAATTTGATTGCAGCGAAGATTATATTTTTCGTTTTTAATCACAGGTAAATCTGCTGTAATTTTAAAATCGGTTATTTTTCCGGCACACGCATTTGCGAAAATTTCATCCAAATTTTCGCCAAGTGAACAAATTGCACCGGTTTTTGTTATCGTAATCATCATTCCTCTGTGTTAATATAATAGCATGAAGGAATTGAAATTTGATATAAAAAAATTTTCTTATGTTGCAGGAGATGATATAGATGTATCATTTATTCCTATGATGCTTAGGCGAAAACTCAATGATTTCGGGCGTGCTGGTGTTTATACGCTTTATGGAGCATACGACGGCGGAAGCCCTAATCTGGTGTTTTCATCTTCTTACGGGGATGTAAACAGAGTTTCAAAGCTTATTAATCAGCGTAAAGAGGATGGAGAAGTTTCTCCGGCAGGTTTCAGTGCATCCGTTCATAACGCAACTGTCGGGCTTTTTTCGTTATTAGAGGGCATAACAACCTCTTATAATTCGGTTTCAGCAGGAGAAAAATCTGTTTCGGCAGGTTTTTTGGAAAGTATTCTCTCCGGAGAGTCACTATTATGTTACGCAGAGAGCTTCGGGGGTGTAAAAAGTGTTTCTGTTTTGACTTCACCAAATGAGTATGGAAAATATTTATTGTGTGATAATTCTGAAAAGTTGCCTGCAAAGGATGGGTTTGAAGATTTGGTTGAATTTTTGGAAGGGAAAACTGACGTTTTTATCAGCGATTTGTATATGGTAAAAAGAAATGAAAATTTATAGAGGATTTGTTGTTTTATTGGAGATGATACTGTTTGCATTAGGTGCGCTTTATATTGGCGGCGTGCTGTTCCCTGTTTTATCTTTCAAATATAAAGGGGAAAAACGTCGTCAAAAATTTGCACAGATAATTCATAATTCTTGGAAATTTTTTATTTCTGTAATGGAAAAATCAGGTGAAATAAAAGTCAATATAGATGGAAATCTTTCTGATATAAAAGGAAAGATTGTTGTTGCATCACATCCGAGTTTTATTGATATAATTCTTTTGATAGGAAATATGCAGCCTTCGCTTTGTCTTGCTAAAAAGAGTCTTTTGAAAAATCCGTTTATGAAAAATATTGTTAAATCACTCTATATAATCAATGATATAGAGCCGGAAATTTTTATAAAATCGGCAGTTGAAGCATTAGAAGCAGGTTACAATATAATAATTTTTCCGACAGGTACAAGAACACTTCCCGGAGAGGATATTAAAATCCATAAAGGTGCTGCCCAGATTGCAATCGCATCAGGGGTTAGTATTGTTCCGGTAAGAATTGAGGCTGATTATCCGTTACTGATAAAAAATCATTTTCCGCTTGATGCAGGTATTAAGACGGTAAATTATAAATTGACAGTTCTGCCGGAGATAAAATGTTCGGATTTTGATTTCCTGGAACCGGAATTTTCCACAAGTTCCAAAATCTTAGACACCGTTGATTCTTCAAACTGTTTCGTAGTCCGAACTTTCAGTACTCCCGTCATATTAATACAGCCGCTGATCACCTCTTCTCCCTGACGCACATCACGCGGAAGGCTTTCTCCTGTCAAAGCGCTTGTATTTAAACTGGAGCTTCCTTCGACGACAATCCCATCAAGCGGAACTTTTTCACCCGGCTGTACTACGATGATACTTCCTATTCCGACTTCATCAGGATCTCTTTTTTCCAGTTTCCCGTCACATTCTACATTTGCATAATCCGGTCGGATATCCATTAATGCACTGATATTTCTGCGGCTTTTCCCGACTGCATAACTTTGG
>USHE01000012.1 GCA_900554385.1 uncultured bacterium
GCTACTGACGCACTCTATTTTATGGGTGGTGTGATAACAAATGTAGAGGGCGAAACTTCAATAAAAGGTTTATTTGCTATCGGGGAAGTTTCATCAACAGGTCTCCATGGCGGTAACAGACTTGCAAGTAATTCTTTATTAGAGTGTGTTGTTTGTGCTTATGAGGTTGCTGATTTTATAAAGAATGAAAATCTCGCTTCTCCAAAACAAATTGATAGTGAGATTATGGCGATTATCGATAAATATTCAGAAGAAATCGAATTTGAACAGTTTGATGTCGATTCAATGAAAAAAGAATTGAAAGATATCATGTGGAATTATGTGGGAATTTTAAGAAGTGAAAAATCATTGATGACAGCTCTCGAAAAACTGGAAAATCTTAAAGCTGAATTTCCGCGTAATGAGAAATGTTTAAATAAATCAGAATATGAATTAAAAAATATGTTTACCGTCGCGAAGCTCGTTGCGCAATCGGCACTAAGACGTAAAGAATCGCGCGGCGCACATTACAGATTAGATTATTTGAACGCTTCGGAAGAATGCGTTCACAGTTGTTTGACTAAAGAAGAAGGAGAATTTGATTTTGTTAAGTGATTTTTATATAGAGGACCATGTAAAAAGAGCGTTGGAAGAAGATATCGGATTTGGAGATATCACAACTGAAAATTTAGCGGAAGATGATGATATGCTTTCAGGCGCATTGAATACAAGAAGTGACGGTGTCCTTTGCGGTTGCGAAGTCTTCAAAACTGTATTTAGAATATTGTCACCGGAGGTTAAATTGAAATTTTATTTCAAAGATGGTGACGAAATTAAAAAAGGCGATAAAATTGCGGATATTTCAGGACCTGCAAAGTACGTGCTTATGGGCGAAAGGGTTGCGCTTAAT
This sequence comes from uncultured bacterium, assembly GCA_900554385.1. Lineage (GTDB taxonomy): Bacteria > Cyanobacteriota > Vampirovibrionia > Gastranaerophilales > Gastranaerophilaceae > Scatousia. The sequence goes on from USHE01000012.1 coordinate 890, forward strand.
TATGCTCAGAGAATGAGCGGGATTGCTACCGAAACACGTAAATATCAAGAGGCTGTTGGTAATAACAAGGCTAAGGTTGTTGATACAAGAAAAACTACTCCGAATTTCAGACCTTTTGAAAAATATTCAGTTTTTGTTGGCGGAGGACATATGCACAGATTTAATCTGTCTGATTGCTCAATGATAAAAGATAATCACATTCGTCTTGCAGGAACAATAACAAAGGCTGTAACAAAATTGAGGGACAAAATATCTTTTACGCACAAAATAGAAGTTGAATGCGATACTTTTGAACAGGTTAAAGAAGCTGTTGAAGTCGGAGCGGATATCATAATGCTTGATAATATGGATACTGACACTATGAAAAAAGCATGTGAATATATTAACGGTCGTGCAATTGTTGAAGCCAGCGGGAATGTAAATCTTTCCACCGTGAAATCAATTGCAGAATGCGGGGTTGACATTATTTCATCAAGTGCAATTGTTGCTAAAGCTCCAACTCTCGATTTGGCACTGGATATCTAGTTAATATATAAAAGATTTATAAGGTGTTAATAATACACTAAATGTAAAGAAGGTAAATCTCCGGGAATTACCTTCTTTCATTGTTTTTAGTTTTTTTTATAAAATAATTGTAAAGTTTCTTAAAAAGTATGGCAAAAAATATTTTCATTTGATTTAAAATAAATGTACAGACACATTAACTGAATGGTGGGACATGAAAATTAATGCAATAAAATACGACACAACCCTAAAGCAGGGTTCATTTACGGTCTATAAAGACCCGCATAATTTCAAGGAGAAAGAGCGTGCGGGCGTGTGTGAAAAAAAGAATAACGAGGATAAAACTAAATTTAGCGGCAACTTTACGGGTAAGAGTGAGGTTGCCGCTAGTGTTATAAAAAATAACAAGTTAAAGGATAAGATATTCCAATCTTCAATATACAATAGTTTATTAAAATTTGCTGAAGATCATAACGTTGCAGGCAGTGCGTTAATGTCGTTATTTTTGGCAGGGGTATTAAGACCGGCAACTATTATGGCACTTCCTGGTGAAAAAGATAAAGATGACAAAATCTATGCTTCTGGTCACTCAATGGCTTCCGGAGTAATTGGTTTTGCTGCATCTACCGTTATAACCAGTCCTTGGGATCAAGGTGTTAACAGTTTAATGGATAATTATAAAAAACATTATGAAAAAATAATTGAAAATATTAAAAATGGAGTATCTGATATAAATAAAGGTGTTCCTGAGCTTAAGTATAAATTTAAGTTCCTTGATAAAAAATACGGTCAGTTAGTTGAATTGGCTAAAAAGACACTTGATAAGCAAGGAAAAATTGAACAAAAGGCTCTTAATAAACAAATTGATGCAACCAGATTGTATATGAAAAATATTACAGATTGGGCAATTGCAATTCCTCGTTCAATCTTAACGATTGCTCTAATTCCTCCGATTTTGAAATACGTATTCGGAATGGAAAAGAAACCAAAATTCGCGCCAAAAGCAGATACTGTACAACAGCCGACTCAAGTTTCAAATACTGCTTCTAAAGTCCCGCACATGGATGATTTTATGAAAAAGGCTTCAAATAATGAAAAAGGAGGAGAAAACTAATGAATATCACCTTAAATACATATTCTCCTCAAAGACAATACGGAAATAATTCTAAGTTTACACAAAATAAAAACCTCAGACCGTACAATGCTCCTGCATTTACAGGCGGAATAGAACAAGTAGCCGAATCAGTTGCAGGTAAATCAAAATTCTTTAGCTCAGTAATCAACAAATGTTCTGATGGTTACGATAGAATAGGTGAATTCTTTGCCCAAAAAGTTATACCGCCTTTGTTTGATAATGGATTTACAGACAAAGTTACAAATAAAATAAAAGAAAGTGATAATCTATTTAGTCACTTCTTAGCTGTAGGTTCGTTGATAACAAGCGGTATGTATATATATAAAACTCTTACAATGGACGAAAGCAAAATGGATAAGGATCGCAAAAAAACGCTTGCAGTAAACCAATTCCTAACATTTGTGCTTTCAACTGCCGGTGCATATATGCTTGACAGTTCTTTATCAGACTGGTGGTCTAAGCAGACTGTAAGATATGCTGCAAATCAGTGTAAAGATGAAAAATTAAGCCTTGTTGATGAATTCGAGAAAGAAGTACAAAACACAAAAGCAGAGAATGAAAAAATAAAATTAGATAATGAAGCTCTTAAAGCTGCAGCTAAAAAAGAAGGCAGAAAGCTTGTTAAAGAAGAATTAACAGAATATAAAAAGGTTCGTGCAGACAAATTCTTGAAGAAAAGAATCGGTAAATATCTTGGAACAAAAGATGAAGCAGACCTGTTAATGAAAAAGATTAACGGTATGGGCAAACTTAAAACAATGTTAGTATTTGCTTTAGTTTATCGATATATCGTGCCTGTCGCAGTTACGAAACCAGCAAATATTCTTTGCGAAAAATATCTTGCTCATAAAAAAGAAAAACAAACCGAAAAATCCGGTTCATAATTTAAAAACTCTCCTTTTTAAGGAGAGTTTTTATTATAGGGTGAAAACTTGCTAAAAAAAAGCATTTGTAGTATATTCTAGTCAGGGGTATTAAGTGGAAGAAAAGGGTAAATTGGATTTAGAAGCAATAGCAAAAAAATGCAATTTGTACGAGGGAAATACAGAAGAAGTCATCTCTCATCTGAATGCCCTTGATGAATCTTATGAACGTGATAACTTGGTTGAGATTTATAATTATTTTCTTGTAGTATGCAAAAATCCGGATGTAATAATGGAAGTTATTCACTGTAGTGATAGATTTAGGGATAAGTCGTCCCTGAGTGTATTGATTGATATTTTACTGCTTAAGAGCGGTAATGACGAAGAAAATCGAGAAAAGTTTGTTAATGTCAGGGTTATGTGTGCAAAAGCTATTGCAAATTTAAAAGATACATCAGCCGTAACTGCACTTTTGTATTGCTTAAATAATAAGGATGAGAATTACAAGGTTCGATTTGCCTGTGCTGATGCCCTAGGTAAAATCGGGGATAAGTATGCGGTTGCTCCTTTAATTGATGTTGTAAAAGATGAAGATGAACGTTCTGTTTATCTTAGAGAGTCCGCTGCCTCTGCGCTTGGTATGCTTGGGGATATCCGCGCTGTTGATCCGCTGGTAAGTATTCTGGAAACCAAAAAAGGTATTCTTGATAAATTTACTTTCTTGAAAGAACGTGTTATTGAGGCTTTGGGTAAGCTGCGTTTGGGAAAAAATCAGAGGGTTTTTGATGCATTGAAGCTTTCTTTGATGGATGAGTCTGCTCAAATTAGGATAAATGCGATTGAAGCTTTGATGGAAAGTGATTATGAAGAAGCTTATGATGCCATAAAAGGTTGTTTGACGGACAGTGATGATGAAGTAAAAAAGAATGCTCTTATTGCACTTTATAATATGACAGGACGAAGAATTTTAGATGAAGTTATTAAAGAACCTTGTTATAGTGATGTTTTGAAGATTGAAGCGGTGTCAATTATAGAAGAATACGAAATTGATGAAGAAGATGAAATGGCAAGACGTATTCGTAAGGAGTTAGATGATTAAGGATGCAATAATACTATTATCGGGAGGGTTGGACTCTCTTGTAAGTTTAGGTCTTGTAAGGAATAATTACGGTAAAATGCTTGCTTTGACATTTGATTACGGGCAAAAATCCGTGCGGGATGAGATTGAAGCATCATCAAAGATTTGTGATTATTATAAAATAAAACACAAAATAATAACGCTGGATTGGCTGAAAGAAATAACGAATACGGCTCTCGTTTCAGAAAATTGTGTGCCAACTGATATTGAGGATTTTAATAAATCTATGGAAGCAGTCTGGGTTCCTAATAGAAACGGTTTGTTTCTGAACATTGCAGGCAGTTTCGCTGACGCATATCATTATCAAGATATTATTATCGGTGCAAATAGTGAGGAAGGACAGACCTTTCCTGATAATACTCAAGAATTCACGGATTGTGTTACCGCAGAATTTGCGTATTCAACACTTGTTCGCCCAAAAGTTATTGCCCCGTTGATTAATTATTCCAAGAATGATATAGTAGAAAAAGCTTTGGAAAATAAGATTCCTCTTGAATTGGTGAAAAGTTGTTATGTCGGCGGAACTAAGCATTGCGGGAAATGTGAATCTTGTTTGAGATTAAAGCATGCACTTGAATATAATGGTGCAGATGAGTATATTAAACTACTTTTTTAGGGATAATAAATATTATGAAAACTAAACTTTTAAATGAAACTATAAAATACGAAGGCTGGCAGTTATCTCCTCATTGGATTTATAAGAATTTTAAGCTTCAGGGAGATTCGATTGTCGCTTTTAGCGGTGAGTGTGAAGTTAAATTGACAGAAATGGTGGATATTGAAGATGTTATAAACAATGAACCTATTTATAGTAAATCAATGCTAAGCTTTATTTCTGAGCAGTTTAATGTAGGTTTAGTAGAGGGTGTATTCAGACAAAGACTTCTGATTTGTACTATAAAAGAAGCTTTGGAACGTCGAGGAATTACCCCTTTGCGAAGCGGAGATGATCTTTACGTAAATGGTAAGAAATTAACTGTTTCGATTGCAACGAAATCAATGACTTCAATTCTTATACATACGGGAGTTTATATTGTTTCGACGGATGCTCTGGTAATAGCTTGCGGTTTGACTAATGATTTAGGGATTACTGATATAAAAGAGTTTGCACAAGAAGTTATGAAGAATTATTCGGAAGAAATTGATGATATAATAATGGCAAGTACAAAGGTTAGAGGAGTATAACTATGATTCATGAAGATGAACCGTTACAGCCTGCGCATATAAGTTATAAAGATTATAAAAAACTTGTTAACAGAAACCCTCGTCAGAGTTTTATAATGTTTGTTTCTGTTTTTTGTGTGCTTTTGATTGTATTTTTGGGCTTTGCAAAAGTTATGTCGCCTGATGTTGAGATATCCATCGGGGATGATTCTGTGGAAGAAGAATTAGTAAAACCAGGTGAAATAGACTCCAGATTAAAAGAAATACACATGGAAGATAATTCGGAAGCTCTTGGCGGGGAAGGTTTCGCTATACAAGACGGCGGCAAAGTTCTTATTCCAAAACAAAAAAATGTTCAGCAGGATCAGGATTTGCCGGCAGAAGAAGATAGTATCTACTTAGAAGAAGAACAGCCTCAGTCTATTAAGTTTAAAGCTCAAGAGAAGAATGATATTGTAAAATCCGAACAAAAACTTGAGCCAAAACCCGAGCAAAAACCGGAAGCTGCTCCTATTCCGCAAGCAGTTAATGCAAAAGTTGTAGTTGGAACTTATACAACAGTAGAACAAGCGGAAGTCGCGAAAGGAATATTGCAGGATGCAGGACTTGGATTAGCCCCGTTTATTCGAAAAATTGGAAGCGAATATACACTTCAAGTAGGTTCTTTCAATTCAAAAGAAAAGGCAATGAATGCCGCAAAAGATTTGTTGATAAAAAATTACCCTGCAAGAGTTCTTATAGAACAGTAATTCTGTTTGCACATCAAGAACCTTTGTGCTATTGTTTGAGTACGATAAGGAGAAGCTATGGAAAGTTTAAGAGATAAATATGAAGTTGTTATAGGCTTGGAAGTTCACGCACAGCTGAAAACCAAGTCAAAAATCTTTGCCCCTGACGGGACAGAATTCGGGAAAGAACCAAACTCGGAAACAAGTCCGATTACTTTAGGTATGCCAGGCGTTTTGCCGGTATTGAATAAAGAAGTCGTTAATATGGGTATATTAACGGGTCTTGCTTTGAATTGTGAAATTCCTGCAAGATGTAAATTCGACAGAAAACAGTATTTTTATCCTGATTTGCCGAAAGGTTATCAGATTTCACAATATGATGAACCTATTTGTGTTAACGGGCATATCGATATTAAAGGCAAAAGAATAGGAATTACCCGTGCGCACTTAGAAGAAGATGCAGGTAAACTGGTTCACGCAGGAGCTGCAGGTTTGGCTGGTTCAAGTTACTCCTTGGTTGACTTAAATAGAGCCGGAACTCCTTTGCTGGAAATTGTTTCAGAACCTGATATGCGTTCAAGTGATGAAGCTAGAGCGTATATGGAAGAATTAAGAAATATCGTAAGATATATCGGCGTGTGTGACGGAAACCTTGAAGAAGGTTCTATGAGATGTGATGCCAATATTTCTATTATGCCAAAAGGTTCTAAAGAATTCGGTACACGTGCAGAAATTAAAAACGTAAACAGTTTTTCTGCATTGCAAAGAGCTATTGAATATGAGATTGACCGTCAGATTGATATTGTGGAAGAAGGCGGTAAAGTTGTTCAGGAAACACGCTTGTGGGATGATAATTCCAGAGAAACCCGCTCTATGAGAGGGAAAGAAGATGCTCACGATTATAGATATTTTCCTGAACCTGATTTAATGCCTTTGGAAATTTCCAGAGAATGGGTGCAGGAAATTAAGGATAAAATGCCGGAGCTTCCTGAGCAAAAACGTCAAAGATACATGGGCTTAGGTTTGAGCGAATATGACGCTTCCGTAATTGTTGAACAAATGGGGCTTGCACTTTTCTTTGATAAAGTTCTTGAACTCGGTGCGACACCTAAAATTGCTGTAAACTTTATTATGGGTGAGATTGCTGCTTATTTGAAAGAAGATCATATCGAGATTACGGATACAAAATTGACTCCTGAAAATTTGGTTGAGTTGATTGCGCTAATTGAAAAGAATACAATCTCAAATAATATTGGTAAACAAATAATTATTGATATGATGAAAGATGGCACAAAGGCTTCTGAAATTGTTGAAAAACGCGGCTTGAGCCAGATATCAGATGAAGGTGCAATTAAAGAAATCAGTCAAAAAGTTGCTGATGCCAACCCGGAACAGGTTGAAAAATATAAAGGCGGAAAAGTTCAGTTGTTGGGATTTTTTGTCGGTCAGGTTATGAAAGAAACCAAAGGCAGAGCTAATCCGAAAGCCGTTAACGATTTGATGAAAGAAATCTTAGGATAATGCATATAGTGTCCTCCCTCAAGGGGAGGACCGATATCTATTGCTTTCGAGGTGAGGTAAATCATGTTATTTAAGAGAAAACAAAGTTCCAGTATGGAAAAAGAAATTTTTGAACAGGCTGAAGTTCTCGAAAACCTCTTAAAAACGCACGTAAATGACAATAATTATATTCTTTTTGATATCCCGACGGATATTTCAAAGATAGTTTTTGTAGCGAGCGGTTCATCTTATCACTGTGCAAGATTTTCGGCTGATTTGTTCGGTAATATTGCCGGAATGGAAGCAAGAGCTATTTATTCAAGCGAATTTCTTTTGAAATCAGCAGTTCCTCACGACGATGATATTCTCTATGTATTTATAACTCAATCGGGGGAAACTTCTGATACCAATCAGGCACTTAAAAAAGCAAAAGAATTTGGTATGCGTACCCTTTGTATTACGAATAAAAAAGATTCTACAATTTGGCAGGCTGCTGATTTTAAGATAGATTGCTGCGCCGGGGAGGAAAAAAGTATTGCTGCAACAAAATCTCTGACTACCCAAATGCTTTGTTGCACGTTGTTGGTCTTAAAATATGCGGCACATAAAGGAATTGATATAGTTCCATATCTTGAAGATTTAAAATCTATTACAGATTACATAAAGAAATCATATATGTTGCATAAAGAGATTAAAAAAGTTGCTAAATATTTATCGAAATTTAAAAATATTGTGGTTACTGCGGATGGCATTTCGTACGCAATAGCAAAAGAAGCTTCATTGAAGATAAAAGAAACCTCTTACGTAAATGTATATTCTAATATATTGGGTGAATTTATGCACGGACATGTTGCAATTTTGAACAATAAGCCGGCAATGGTACATATATCAGTGGATGAACTTAGTTATACTGCCATAAAAAATTTAAACAAGATTGAGGAAGATTATGGCGCACCGTTATGTATAATAGGAGCTTCAAACGAAAAAATCCATCCAAAATTTAATATAGATGTAAATTGCGAAAGTGAAATTGTAAAATCATTTTGCATCGTCGTCATCGTTCAGTTGCTGGCGTTGGAGATAGCAAAGAGTCTGCATAGAAATGTCGACAAGCCTCACGGATTACATAAAGTTGTGAAGTAGTAGAAAGTCGAAGTTGAAGAAAAAATTAACGAATTAATCTATTCATTACGTGGTTTAAATTTTATAAATATTCAGATTCTAAAAAAGGAGGTTATAACCTCCTTTTTTAGAATTGTTTCAAAAATCTAACGTCGTCGTTGAAGAATAGGCGGATGTCGTCGATTGCGTATTTCAGCATTGCAAGTCTTTCTACTCCCATTCCAAACGCAAAGCCTGTGTATATCTCAGGGTCAATTCCTACTCCTCTTAATACGTTAGGGTCAACCATTCCTGCTCCGAGAATTTCTAACCAGCCTGTTCCTGAGCATGTTTTACAACCCTTACCTTCACACATTATACATTGAACATCAACTTCCGCTGACGGTTCTGTGAATGGGAAGAAACTGCTTCTAAATCTTGTTGGTCGGCTTGAACCAAAGTAAATTCTGATAAATTCGTTTAATACGCCTTTTAAATCGCCAAAGGTAATATCTTTATCAACATAAAGTCCTTCGATTTGGTGGAAGAAATTGTTCTTACGTGCGTTGATATTTTCGTTACGATAAACTCGTCCAGGTGCAACCACTCTGATTGGTGGTTTTTGGTCTTCCATTACGTGAATTTGCGCACCAGATGTCTGGCTTCTTAAAACGACATTTTTAGCGTTAAGAGTATAGAATGTATCCTGCATATCTCTTGCGGGGTGGTCTTTTGGAATATTCAACATATCAAAGTTGAAGTATTCTGTTTCAACTTCAGGTGATTGAGCATCCGGAACCACCGAAAAGCCAAGACTTTGCAATATAGAAACTATTTCATTAGTTGTTGATGTTATCGGATGAATTTTTCCTCTTGGGGTGAATTTTCCCGGTAAAGTTACGTCTATACGTTCTTTTACAAGTTTTTCATCCAGTTCTTTTTTGTAAAACTCATTGTGCTTTGCTTGTATTGAGGTTTCAAGATTTCTGGTAATTTCGTTTGCAAGAGAACCCACAATCCTTTTATCTTCGTCAGATAAGTTTTTAAGATTTTTCTTAATTTCGTTAAATTCACCTTTTCTGCTTAAATATTTTGCTCTTATTTCTTCCAAATCATTTATTGATTGGGCTTTTGATAAATCTTCGTTTGCGCTTGCGTAAATTTTTTCCAGTTGTTCTTTCATTTTATCCTCTTTTTACATAATTCATTATGTCGTTGTGTATTCTTTCGTAGCCAATTGTAGTAGAAGGTCCGTGACCCGGATAAACTACTGTACTTTCGTGTAACTTGAACAATTTGTTCGCGATACTGTCGATTAATTTTGCGGAATTCCCGCCGTAAAGATCGGTTCTTCCAAATCCGTCTTTGAATAGCGTATCGCCTGAAAATAAATTTTTACCTATTAATAACGAAACTCCGCCTTCGGTATGTCCGGGTGTTTTTATGATAGTTATAGTATGTTTACCTATTTTTAGGCGTTTACATTCTTTATAGGTTTTGTCATGAACAGGTATATTGATAATTTCTTGACCAAAAAATCGGGCGTGTACATTGATGTTTTCAATAAGAATTAAGTCTTCTGCAGGGACAATAACTTCTGCATCAAGTGCTTTTTTCATTTCGTTAATGCCCAAGACATGGTCAAAGTGTCCGTGAGTAATCAAAATATACTTTACATCCAGATTATTTCGGTTTACTTCATCAATAATTTCTTGTTTGTATTCTGAACAGTCAATCAAGGCTGCTTCCCTTGAATCTTTGCCGATGACAAGGTAATTATTTGCATCGAAAGGTCCTGCCTCATACGTTTTTATAATCATCCTTAACTCCTTGCCAATTCAAATATTTCTTTGCATTTTTTGAATACCTTTTCGGCATCTTCAAGTGCAATCATGTTTGCCCCGTCGCAGAGGGCTTTATCAGGTTCAGGGTGTACTTCAAAGAACAGTGCATTTGCGCCGACAGCCATAGCAGCATTTGCGAGTGATGGTACGAAACGTCTGTCCCCTCCCGAACATACGCCATTAGCCCCTGGGAGCTGTACACTGTGGGTTGCGTCAAATACGACAGGATAACCGAAAGTTTGCATAATCGGAATTCCCCTGAAATCTACAACAAGATTGTTATAACCAAAAGAAGTTCCTCTGTCTGTCAGCAGAATATTTTGATTACCGCTGTCCTCAACTTTTTTTATCAGAGGGTTCATCTGTTCAGGTGCAAGAAATTGTCCTTTTTTTATATTAACAATTTTTCCTGTTTTTGCCGCTGCAACCAGTAAGTCTGTCTGTCTGCATAAAAATGCAGGAATTTGCAGGATGTCCGCAACCTCAGCAACCGGTTCTGCTTGATCAGGGGTGTGGATATCTGTAACTATTGGTAAATCAAATTCTTTTTTAACAAGGGACAACATCTCCAACCCTTTTTCCATTCCCGGACCGCGGAATGAGGTTATAGAAGATCTGTTCGCTTTATCAAAAGACGATTTAAACACAAAATTAATATCAAGTTTTTCTGTAATTTCTTTTAGTTTTTCTGCGGTTTGGTTCAAAATTTCCTGACTTTCAATTGCGCAAGGTCCAGCCAGAATTGTAAGTTTATCGCCGCCTATTTCAAAATTTCTTAATTTAATTCTTTTCATACAAATATTATATGCAAAATATCTTTCAAGTGCAAGCGTTATAGGTGTTTTTCATTAGTTTCCTTATAGAATTCTTGTAATTTTCGGGACTCTGTGCTAGAATTCCCCTATAGGAGAGAGTTTTATGGAAAGCAAAATTATCAAACTTAAGAATAATACCGAGTTTTATTATAAGAAGAATGAGAATACTCCAAGGGTTGCTTTGTGTTTGAATTTTTCGATTGAAGAACCCGAAAAAGGTGCAGGTATTCAGGCTCTTATGGCGCGGTTGTTTATGCAGGGTACGAAAACTCGTTCTGCACAGCAGCTTGCAGAAGAATTGGATGCTTATGCTATTGAATTTTCTTCTGAATTAAAACAGGATTATTTAAGTTTTAGATTTGTTTGTTTGAATGAAGATTTCTCTAAAGCTCTTGAGATTATGACGGATATTATAAAAAATTCTACCTTTGATGATTTTGAAAAAGAGCTTGCAAAAATGACTGGGGAAATTGTTGCAGAACTTGATTCTCCAAGAGGTAAGGTTTCTGATGCATACTACAAAACTATGTTTGAAAATCATCATTATGGGAATACTTATACAAAAATTCTTGAAAATGCTGAAAATATTAAAAAACAGGATGTGCTCGATGCTTATAATTCAATTCTAAATGACAGTAGAAAGATTTTGGCTTTTGTGGGGGATTTAGATATTGAAGAAATTTTGCCTCAGATAGAGGAAAAGCTTGGAACTTTACCGGTATCTGCTGTTGAAAAATCGGTAAAAGATATCCCGTTCTTAAACGAAAAGAAAGTTGCAGAAATTATTAAACCTGACGCAAATCAGGCTCACATCTTACAAGGTTGGATTGTTCCTACATTTTTGTCTGAAGATTACCCTGCGCTTATTTTATTGAATATCATATTGGGTGCTTCTGGGCTTTCTTCAAGATTATTCTTGGAATTGCGTGACAAAAAAGGGCTTGCTTATGTTGTGAGAAGTTCTTTTGAAGCGTTTGATTTATGTGGAAGTTTTTCTATTTATATTGCAACTGAACCTAAGAATATAGAGGTTTCGCTTGCCGGATTTAAAGAAGAAATTGATAAGATTAAAAATGTTCCTGTAGGGGAAGAAGAATTGCAAAATGCAAAGAATAATATTATTGGTAAATGGGCATTTTTGCAAGAAACTAATAAACAGCAGGCGTGCTATGTTGCATATCTTGCTATTCAAGGGCTTGGATTTGATTTTAATGAAAAACTTAGAGAAAGAATTTTAACGGTTACATCAAGTCAAATTCAAGATTGTGCGAATAAATATTTTAATGACAATTACGTACTTTCTGTGTTAAAGCCTTAACCTCATCAGGTAATAGGCAGGATTGCGCGCTTGATAAATAATTATTCGGGTAGAGGTGCGCAATTTGAAGTATATTTTTTTTATGATTGTTATTAATTTAGGGCTTTGTTGCTCTGTAATGCCTGTCAATGCTGTGCAAAGCCTCTATTTGAGTGCTTATTATGACACTCACATTAATCAAATACATAAAGATTTTTTAGATGTTTTGCCGCATACCCACGCAATTATCTATACAAGAGTTCCACGCGGACTTATTTTAAGTGTCGCAGAAGAAGAAATTTTCAATCCTTCCAGCTATTTAATAAAAAAATCAGGAACGCAAATTCTAAATCCAATTATTTCAGTATTGCAGAAGTACAAAAATAATTGCGTTGTAGAAAGTCATACTGATGAAAATATTTCGGCGAACAATTTATATTCAGAAGATTGGGAAATATCTATAGCAAGGGCAAACGCGATTGCGGATTATCTTGTAAAAGTAGGTCAAATTCCTTCAGACAGAATTTTCCCGTTGGGTTTTGGAGAGATGATGCCATTAAAAGAAAATGTGTCAAAACAGGGGTTTCGTGACAGGCGTATAGATTTTGTTATTTTTGATTACCATGTTACGCGATAATACTTTGACGCATACGTGAACTTCTGTTTTCGCTCAGAATATTTTTTAACTTCATAATAGCCTGTGCGTGAAGCTGGCAGACACGGGATTCTGACATATTAATTGTTCCGCCGATATCCTTGAGGGTCATATTTTCCTGATAATAAAGCACCATTATTATACGTTCTCTTTCTGGAAGGCGTTTCAGGGCTTTTTCAAGTTCCTGTTTGACATTCTTTTCTTCCATTTGTTCTTGTGGATTAAGTTTATTTGTATCCTGAATGGTATCTATAATTTCAAGACTGTCGTCTGTGTTGCCTCTTTTGTCGTAAATAGAAGGCATTGTTGTATCTTCAGATAAAATCTGAGGTACTTTTTCTGCATCCATATCTAAAAATTGGGCGACTTCTGCAGTGGTCGGCATTCTGCCAAGGCTTTGTTTTAATTCTTCCTGTTCATGTTTTATATCTTTAAGTTTTTTGCGAACGCTTCTTGGCAGAAAATCCTCAGAACGGATTTTATCCAAAATAGCTCCTCTTATTCTAATGAGGTCATAAGTTTCAAAACGCGTATTTTTTTTCTGTTAATATCTTTCAATAGCATTAATCAAACCTTCTACACCATATCCTGCAATATCTTCAATAGATATTGTGGATGGCAGTGTTACTTTCACTCTGCCAACAACATATCTTATCAGATAGATGTATTGAACTATCAGAGTATCTCTTACTTCCTTGTTTGATTTGTTTTTGAAGTACTCCCCCCACAGGGCTGTTAGTTCTTCTTCTGATAATCTTTTTATATTATTGTATGATGTGAAATCAAAAGTCTGACTCATTAAGTTACCCGATTGTTAAAATTTCTTTACATTTCTATTCTATACCATTCGGGTTTTGCTACATCATTTAAAAAGAGGAAAAGTTTATATTTAACTAAAGTTTGTAGTGGATATGTCCATGCTTAGAATTCAAAAATGGTTTTATTGAATAATCTTAAGTATGTACCAGTTTTGCTTAATCTACACTGAAATATTTCTTGTTTTGACAAAACATTTTTGTATGGTGTTAATGATTTTACCTTGTTGTATTCTTTAGAAAATGGCAGGTTATCCTGTGGTCTTCGCCAAGGTTTTAAAAGATAATGAATGATGAGAGGGCGTTGATGTTCTTCTTTATAGGGCATTAATCTCGCTTTTTGTTCATCATCAAGCCTATTCCAGGTTGATTTAAATAAAACCATGAAATTATATTTAGGTTCTATTATTTTTACGTGGTCATGACATACAAAATTTATACAATCCTGATCAGGAAAAGCAAAAATATTTTCTTCCAAGCTCTTTAGCATTTTTTCCTGAACATTATTTTTTCGCATTTCGTCTAAATTCATCAAAAGCATTCCGCTGTTGAAATATCTTTGCATATCCGTATTGTTCCATTTTCGGATATTTGAAAAATACTCTTTTATATCGACCCTTTCATTTCCTAATGGTAGTTTATTGTCTGTTTTTAAATCGCTAAGCATGCCATAATCATTTACTGCCGCAAGGTAAAAACCGTCAAGGTTTTGATTGTAAAATTCGGACAAATCTCCCGTCACAAATGTATCCGCATCTAAAAACAGTACTCTATCCGCGTCACAAATGGAAGATAGCTTCAATGGGAAATACAGTGTTTTAGATTTCCAACTGCCCGTGAAAAGGTTATTGAACTCGTTTGACATATCAACCCAGTGGCAGGTTTCGTTATGTTCTTTTATCATGTCACCGATTTTTTTGATGTCGGACTTTTTTAGATTGTCGTACATTAGGTAAAATGTGACATTTTTATTATGTAATAGAATTGATTTTATTGTAGTTGCAGCATAAGTTGCGAAATTTTTGTCAAACCCAAGTGCAATATTCATCATTTTGTATGTTCTTCCTCTTTTTCCGTAATTTCTACCGGTTTTCTTATAATTTCCAGTTTTGTTATTCTTGCGCCATCAATTTCTTTAACGTTGAATGTTAAGTTCTCAAACCGGGCTGTATCACCTATGTTAGCGATGTGTCCGAGAAGTTTTACGACAAGACCGCCAATTGTATCAATGTCTTCATCATCAATGGCTTCTTCTTGAATTTCGAAAAATTCAGCCAGTTCATCTAACCTCATCATTGCATTTGCAATATATTTATTCGGTTCAATTTCTCTGATGTCGCATTCTTCTTCTTCATCAAACTCGTCTTGAACTTCTCCGAAGATTTCTTCCAAGACATCTTCCAAGGTAATAAGTCCTGATGTCCCGCCGAATTCATCCACAACAATAGCCATTTGACCTTTTCTTTTTTTGAATTCAAGAACTAAATTATCCATTGTAATGGTTTCTGGTACAAGTAAAACTTCTCTCAAAAGACTTTTGATTGGGCGTTCTTGATTTTTTATAGAAAGTGAATATAAATCTTTTACGTGAATAAGTCCGGTGATGTGGTCTATATCTTCGCTGTATACAGGATATCTTGTGTACTGGCTTTCTGCTGCGAGGTTGTTTAATTCTTCAAAACTCATATCTTCCGGAATACAAATCATATCTGTACGTGGAATCATAACCTGTTTTGCTGTCAAATCAGAGAATTTAAATACATTGTGGAGCATATCTTTTTCTGTTTCATTAAGTACTCCGCCGTCGTAGCTTGCATTTACGAGCATATCAAGTTCTTCTGTTGAGTGAACAAGAGAGCCTTTATGTGAATGCGGAATATGGAACATTTGCAGTAAAGAGTTGCCAAATCCGTTTAAAAGCCATATAAAAGGGTTAAATATTGTTGTGATTACTTGCATAGGTCTTGCAACAATCAATGCCGTTTTTTCCGTGTATTCCAATGCAATTGATTTTGGTACAAGCTCACCGATAACAACATGCAGGAATGTAATCAGTGCAAAAGCTATTGATACGGAAACTGTGTGTGTTGCAATGTTTTGGCTTATGCCAGGAAGGAATGCGAATATTGGTTCGATAATTCTAGCCAGCGTGCCTTCGCCGACCCAACCTAAGCCAATACTGGAAATAGTTACACCTAATTGAACTGCTGCTATAAATTTATCCAAATCTTTTAATGCTTCAAGTGCTATTTTTGCGTTAAAGTCACCTTCTTTTACAAGCTGTTCAATTCTTGTTTTGCGAACTTTTACCATAGCAAATTCTGACGCTACGAAAAAGCCGTTTGAAAATAACAAAAATACTATTATAAACAAATTAAATGATATACTGCCCGTCTCATCCATTATTTATTTTTCCTTATTTACTCTTACTTGGTCTAATTATAATATTATTAATAAAAAAAAGCAACAACGCTATTCTTCTGCATTAACTTCCCGCAGTTGTGTATAAATCATAGGCGAAAAGCCTTTTGTTATATTTATATCAATAATTTTGTACTGATGCGGAAGTTTTAACAGTGATGGAGTGTTTATGTGATAAATTCCGTCCTGCATTTTTTCGTTATTTACGTGAAAATGTCCAGAAACAACAGCGATTACGTTTGAATGTTTGTTCAGACGGGCAAGATATTCTTCCGCTTTATATGTGCTGTGTGTCTTTGAATCGTAAGGCTGGATTAGGGGAAAATGCTGGAATATTACAAATTTTTGATTTTTATGCTTCGCAAGTTTTTTGTCAACGTAATCCAGAGTTGATTGTTTAAAATATCCGTTTGCTCCGGGAATTATTTCTTTTGCTCCGTCAGCTATAAGAAATCCAAACTCTCCTTTTCTAAAGTAATAATCCGGTGTTTTTTGTTTGAATAAAATGTTGTTTTCTTTGACCACTTCAAGATATCTTGCTTTTGAAAGTCCGTTTGATTTAAAAACATCGTGGTTGCCTATTACAATATAGTATGGAACATTTAACTTATTCACAATCTTGGTAAATTCAACTAAATCTTCTTCATTTGCCTTGTTTATGTTATCACCTGTGAATACTACAAAAGAAACTCCGTTAAGGGAATTTATGTCTTTAACAGCTGCTTTTAAAACTTTGCCTGAATATTCATTTCCTTTTGAATAATGAGAATCTGTAACCTGCACAAATTTTATTTCTGATGCCAATGCTCTTTGACTAAGTAATAATAATATAAAAGTAAAGATTGCCAGTATTTTTTTCATGTAAAAACTCCGTTAATATCTTGCCTAATTATATCACAAACGGGTTTTATATGTTAAAATGTAAATATGAGATTAGACAAATTCCTAAAAGTATCAAGATTGATTAAACGCAGAACTGTTGCAAATGAAGTTTCTGATATGGGGCGGATTTCTGTTAACGGAAATCCGGCTAAAGCTGGTAAGCAGCTTAAAGAAGGGGATGTAATAGAGATAGAATATGCAAATAGAATAGTTAAGGCAAAAATATTGCGTATTCCTCAGAATAATGTAAGTATTCAGGAAGCTCCGACTCTTTACGAAATTCTTGAATAAACACAAAGACAGCAAACTAATGTCTGCTGTCCTGTTTTTTATTCGAGATTGCTATTTATGATTTAAGCTAATAAATCCAGACGGTTTGCACGTGGTGAAGTTCCGTATGGAGTTGAATTTGCAATTACAGGGTGGTTTAAATTGAATGTTTGTCCTGCATTTACAGATGTTTGGATGAAATTAGATTTTTGGAGTGCTTTTGTTTTATCAATTGCACCGGCTTTGTATCCTGCGCCTATTCCCAAAATTTTTCCGACAGATAGTGTCATAATTAATTCCCCATATTAATTTATCCCTATACTATTATAAAGTATAGGGTAAATAAAAAATTGCCTGTTTGCATTAAATTATTAAGAAAAGTTAAGCCAATAAATCAAGCGACTTTCCGATAGTATCATTTCCTTTGACTGACGGGTGGTTAAGAGTGTTGTATCCGTTGGCGAAGAAATTTATTTCGGAATTTTTTTGTGCTTGCCTGCCGTTTGAGCCGTCGTTGAATGCGACCGGCTGTACGCGGTACAATTGCTGAGCTTGAACTGCTTTAATTGAATCCAGCATAATTACCTCTTTTAATCTCTCTCAAATATATAAAGAATTATAGAGGAGCATTATTTCAGAGTTTTTATATATTGTTACATTATTTACATTTAGTTTTTCCATTGAAAGACAAACCTGTGCAGTGCAGATAATCGAGGTTTTCGTGAGCAATAACCCAGCCAGCGCATGACATTCCGTTCACTCCGCCGTCCCAGAATTCGTTAGTAACATTTGTGCGGCAGGTTCTTTGGAAATTGTAATACGGTTCTGTTGCATTGCCAGCTGGAGAAACTGTGTTTTTGTGAAGTTTAAAAACGAATGTGTCACGTCCAAGTGCATTTGGCTGTTTTTCCCCATTTATATCAACGAATATTGAGCAGGCAAATTTTTCAATTTTAGGCACATTCCAGTTCTCATATGTTTTACACCCCGAATAGGCGTTATGAAATTTTAAAATAAAACCGTTTGATAAGGTTATAGAATACAGATTCTTGTGGTAATAGGCAGTATTTTGTTTCAGGTTAAGGGAATATGGAATGTTTGCCGTAGGGTTGTTTTCTCTATCTTTGATTATGCTTAGAAATTTTTTAAATTCATCAACAACACAAGCTCCCCCAGCAATAGTTATATCTCTTGCACAATCCCAGGTTGAAATGTCACCACCTTTATCTTCCGAAGCTCTAAAATAAGCTTGGGATATTATTGAATATGCCTCTTTAACTTTTGTGACTGTAATTTTTTCCTGTTGTGTTTGAATAATTGAAGGCAGCGTCATTGCTGCAACTATACCAATAATTCCAAGAGTGACAAGGACTTCCGCTAAGGTAAATCCGTTAAATTTGTTCAATCTCTTAAAAGCGTTCCTAATAGAAAACGACCTCAAAAAAGTCGTGCGCTTATTAAATAATCGTACAAAGTGCTTTTTAAAAAGCCCTATGAGGATGATTTCCTGAGTAAAGCGGGGGGGGCGGGGGGGGGGGTGGGGGGGGGGGGGGGGGGGGGGGGGGGGGGGGGGGAGGGGGGGGGGGGGGGGGGGG